>NZ_PJQQ01000033.1:0-52985 GCF_002858665.1 Pseudomonas sp. FFUP_PS_473 | reverse complement strand
AAGTCACCCATTCAGCCACCACAGCCAAACGGGTTGCGCTAACGCGCAACGCGCCATGCCTGGCGCACAACAAAAAGCCCCTGGCCTTTCGGTCAGGGGCTTCTGTACATCACTTTCGGATCACTCCTGGTTAGCCAGTTTGTGTTCCAGATAGTGAATGTTCACGCCGCCTTTGCAGAAACCTTCATCACGCACCAGGTCGCGGTGCAGTGGAATGTTGGTTTTGATGCCATCAACGACGATCTCGTCCAGGGCATTGCGCATACGGGCCATGGCCTCGTCGCGGTCTTTGCCGTAGGTGATCAGCTTGCCGATCAGCGAGTCGTAGTTCGGCGGTACGCTGTAGCCGCTGTACAGGTGCGAATCGACACGGATGCCGTTGCCGCCTGGCGCGTGGAAGTGCTTGACCGTGCCTGGGCTCGGGATGAACTTCTTCGGGTCCTCGGCGTTGATCCGGCATTCCAGCGAGTGGCCGCGAATCACGACGTCTTCCTGGGTGAACGACAGCTTGTTGCCAGCGGCGATGCTCAGCATCTCCTTGACGATGTCGATGCCTGTGACCATCTCCGAAACCGGGTGCTCCACCTGAACACGGGTGTTCATTTCGATGAAGTAGAAGTTGCCGTTTTCGTAGAGGAACTCGAAGGTGCCAGCACCACGGTAGCCGATCTCGATGCACGCCTGGACGCAGCGGGCAAAGACTTCCTGACGGGCTTTCTCGTCGATGCCTGGTGCTGGTGCTTCTTCCAGCACTTTCTGGTGACGACGCTGCAGCGAGCAGTCACGGTCGCCCAGGTGGATGGCATTGCCTTGGCCGTCGGACAGTACCTGAACTTCCACGTGACGTGGGTTGGTCAGGAACTTCTCCAGGTAGACCATGGAGTTGCCGAACGCAGCACCGGCTTCGGTACGGGTCAGTTTGGCCGAGGCAATCAGGTCCTCTTCCTTGTGCACCACACGCATGCCGCGACCACCACCGCCACCGGCGGCCTTGATGATCACTGGATAGCCGACTTCACGGCCAATGGCCAGTGCAGTCTCTTCGTCTTCCGGCAGTGGGCCGTCGGAGCCTGGTACGGTCGGTACACCGGCGCGCTTCATGGCGTCCTTGGCCGAAACCTTGTCGCCCATCAGGCGAATGGTGTCGGCTTTTGGGCCAATGAAGGCAAACCCGGAGTTTTCTACCTGCTCGGCGAAGTCGGCGTTTTCCGCGAGGAAGCCGTAGCCTGGGTGAATGGCGGTAGCGCCGGTCACTTCAGCCGCGGCGATGATTGCCGGGATGTGCAGGTAGGACTGGCTGGCCGAAGCCGGGCCGATGCAAACCGATTCGTCGGCCAGGCCCAGGTGCATCAGCTCGCGGTCAGCCGTGGAGTGTACGGCGACGGTCTTGATGCCCATCTCTTTGCAGGCACGCAGGATCCGCAGGGCAATTTCACCGCGGTTGGCGATCAGAACTTTTTCCAACTTCGCAGGTTTCAACATCGTTGGCTCTCCGCGGTTCAAACGATGGTGAACAGCGGCTGGTCGAACTCAACCGGCTGGCCGTCTTCTACCAGAATGGATTCAATCACACCGCTGGTTTCAGCTTCGATGTGGTTCATCATTTTCATGGCTTCGACGATGCACAGGGTGTCGCCTTTCTTCACGGTCTGGCCAACTTCAGCGAAGTTTGGCGAGGTTGGCGAAGGCTTGCGGTAGAAGGTACCGACCATTGGCGAGCGAACCACGGTGCCGTTCAGTTTTGGCGCGGCGGCAGCTTCGGCAACCGGGGCTGCAGCAGCGGGTGCAGCGGCAGGTGCGACGGCAGCAGCCATAGGGGCTGGCGCGTAGTACTGCTGAGCTGGAGTCTTGCTGTGGCGGCTGATCCGTACGGATTCTTCGCCTTCCTTGATCTCCAGCTCGTCGATGCCGGACTCTTCCAGCAGTTCGATCAGTTTCTTGACTTTACGGATATCCATGAATCATCAACTCCCAAGGTTCGGTCAGGGGCGTATAAACGTGTAATCAAACGTTTCTATGAGCCCGGCCAATGGGCCAGGTACTCGTTATCAGGGCTTTGCGTTCGCTGCCAATTGCTCCAGTGCAGACTCCAGGGCCAGCCGGTAACCGCTAGCGCCCAGGCCGCAGATCACGCCTACGGCGACATCTGAAAAGTAGGAGTGATGGCGAAAAGGTTCACGCTTGTGCACGTTAGACAAATGCACTTCGATGAATGGGATGCTCACCGCCAGCAGCGCGTCACGTAATGCGACACTTGTGTGCGTAAAAGCCGCCGGGTTGATCAGGATGAAGTCCACGCCTTCGTTGCGTGCGGCGTGGATACGGTCGATCAACTCGTACTCGGCATTGCTCTGCAGGTACTGCAGGTGGTGGCCAGCGGCACGGGCGCGCTGTTCCAGGTCCTGGTTGATCTGATCCAGGGTCACGGCACCGTAAACACCAGGCTCGCGGGTGCCAAGCAGGTTCAGATTGGGGCCATGCAGTACCAGTAGCGTTGCCATCTGCGGATCCTTTTTTATTCGTGCGAACACATCAGCGCGGCGACTATGCCGCAAGCACGGGGCAGTGTCCAGTTACCTGCAATAGCCAGCACGATGAGCGAGATTCACGCAAAATATATGACCATTTTGTTAATTTTGGTCATGCATGCCGCTTTTTACGACCACAGCAAGTTATAGACGCAGTTCGCTACGAATGCGCAACAGATGTTCAGCAAATTCGCCGGCGTTTGTCTCGCCAACCACTCGGGCGTCGGTTTTTTCGCTGCCGTTCGCCGCAAAAAACATCAGCGCAGGTGGGCCGAACAGGTGGTAGCGGTCGAGCAGGGCGCGTTGTTCAGCGGTGCTCTCGGTGATGTCGAACTTGATCAAGCGAAAGCCCTCCAGGTGCGCCTGGACAGCAGGTGCACTCAGTACCTCGCGCTCGATCACCTTGCAGCTGATGCACCAGTCGGCGTACCAATCCAGCACCACGGGTTGCCCTGCCGCTTTGGCCTCGGCCAGGGCGGCGTCGAGTGCTGCGGGTGTGTGCACCTTCTGCCATGCGTCGGCCTGGGCGCTGGCGATGGCACTGGCGCTGCTTGGCAGGTGCGTTTTGCCCAGTGGCCTGAACGGATCGGTCTGGCCACTGAAGGCGCCATACCAGCAGGCCACTGCATAGGCGAGCAGTAACAGGCCGAGCAATTGCGTCAGGCGTCGGGCCGGGCTTTTCTCGATGAACTCAAGGGCACCGAGGAACAGTGCGACACCCGCCGTCAGCAAGCCGATCAGCACCAGGGTCACTTCGCCCGGCAATATCCGGCTTAGCAGGCCGATGGCCAAACCCAGCAGCAAGACACCAATGGCATTTTTCACAGTGACCAGCCAAGGGCCGCTTCTTGGCAGCCAGGCGGCACCGCCGGTGGCGACCAACAGCAGCGGCGCCCCCATGCCCAGGCCCAGGGCAAAAAGCTTCAGCGCGCCGCCCAGCGCATCGCCACTGGCGCTGATGTACAGCAGGGCGCCGGCCAATGGTGCGGATACGCAGGGCGATACCAACAAGCTGGAGAGGATGCCAAGCACCGCCGCACCAAGCAGTGAGCCGCCGCGTGTACGCCCGGCAATATGGTCAAGGCGAGTGCTCACTGCCAACGGCAAGCGCAGTTCAAACAGACCGAACATGGCCAGGGCAAAGACCACGAAGAACAGCGAAAACGGCACCAGTACCCAGGCCGATTGCAGGCGCGCCTGCAGGTTCAGTTCGGCGCCGAACAGCCCCATCAATGCGCCCAGCAGGGCAAAGCAGGCGGCCATCGGCAGGACGTAGGCCAGTGACAGGCTCAAGCCTCGCCACCCACCAATATGGCCGCGCAACACCACGCCGGAAAGAATCGGCAGCATTGGCAGTACGCACGGGGTGAAGGTCAGGCCGACGCCGGCGAGGAAGAACAGCAGCAAGGCTTTCCAGTCGCTATGGGTACTGGTCTTTGCCGTGTCGGCTGGCGCCGCGCCGCTGCCCGAAATGCTCAGGCGCTCAGTTTCCGGTGGGTAGCATAGGCCTTTGTCGGCGCAGCCCTGGTAGGTTACCAGCAGGGTGAAGGCGCGTTTATCGGCGCCCCGTGGCAGGGTTATGTCGAGGATGCCGTGATACACCTCGACATCGCCGAAGAATTCGTCGTGCTTGGCTTCGCCTTTGGGCAGCTGTGCGCTTCCCAGTGCAATGTCGGCGGGTTCGCTACGGAACTGAAAGCGGTGTCGGTAGAGGTAGTAACCCTCGGCAGCGACGAAGCGCAGGGTGATGGACTGCGCATCGTCCTTGACCAGGCTGAGCTTGAACGCTTCGCGTACTGGGAGGAAATCGGCGCTGTTGTTCAGCGTGGTGGCGCCCAGCGTTGCACTCGGACGGCTGTCGAGCAGGCCGGCGGTGGCAACGGGCAGGGCCAGGAGCATAAACAGAAGGCAAAGCAGACGGCGCATGACAATCTCGCGGAACGGGTATGGGCGCATCATAGCGGAGTGTGCCGAGACGTGCAGGCGCCGCGCACCCCCTTACATCCCGCGGATGCCTTTACAGGCATCCGGTGCGCCACTCAAACCCTGAATGCGCGAACGGCAGTGTTCAGTTCGCCCCCCAGCCTGAGCAACTGTTCGCCCTGTTCACGGCCCTCGCCGATACGATGCAGGTTGTCTTCACCCAAGGTGTGGATGCGCTCGCTGTGATCACGAATTTCACTGACCGCGCCACTCTGTTGAGCCGTGACATCTGCGATACGCTCGGCGGTGGCAGCGATGGTCTGGATTGCCCCGACGATTTCATCCAGTGCGCCGTCGGCGGCCTGGGCCTGGCTGGCGGTCGCTTCAGCATGTTCAACCTGCGCACGCATACCTTCCACCGAATGGCGTGCGGCTTGTTGCAAGCGCTCGATCAGCGTTTGAATTTCTCCAGTAGCCCCCGTCGTGCGCTGCGCCAGCGAGCGGACTTCTTCGGCGACCACGGCAAACCCCCGGCCCATCTCGCCAGCCCGTGCGGCCTCGATGGCCGCGTTGAGGGCCAGCAGGTTGGTCTGTTCGGCAATCGAGCGGATCACCGTCAGTACACCCCCGATGGTTGCCGACTCCTGAGCCAGTTGTTCGATCATCTGGGCGTTGCCCTGCACCTCGCCGACCAGCGAGTGCAGCCCGGTCAGGCTTTGGCCAATGACTCGCTGCCCCTGCTCGACGGCACGCCCGGCACTGCGGCTGGCATCGGCAGCCTGGCTGGCATCGCCAGCGACCTGGACAATCGTGGCCTCCAGCTCACCCAGCGCGTCGCGTATCTGCGCTGTATCTCCGGCCTGGCGCTCGGCGCCATCGTGCAGGGCACTGCTCATGTCGGCCAGGGCATGGCTGCTGCCGGCCACTTGTTCGGCATTGCTGCGCAAGGTGCCAACCAGTTCCACCAGATAGATGCGCAGGCGATTGAGCGAGTCCTGAATATCGCGCAGCTCGCGGTTGGTTGCGCCCAGGGCGATGGTTTGGCTGAAGTCGCCTTCCGCCCAGCGCGACAGTGCCGGGGAGAGGTTGGTCAGCACCCGCGTCAAGCGTCTTTGCAGGGTGTCGATCAACAGGGCAATCAGCAGGATCATGGCAATCATGACACCCTGGATCAGGCGTACTTCACCCTGTATCTGCGCGTGCTGGCTACGCACGCCTGGCTCCAGTTCGGCAATCGCCTGTTGTACTGCTGCAATGCGCTCATGGGTGCTGTTGGCCAGCTCGGCGCGGCGTTGAATCTGTTCGCGGGTGCGTTGAAGCTCGCCCGGATAACGGCTTAGCAGGCTGTTAAGCTCGCGTTTCAGGGCGATGCCGCTGTCTTCGGCGACGGCGGTGGTTTCGCTCTGCAAGCCCATCAGCGCGGCGAAGTCGTCTGTGCTCGAGGCTGTGCTGGCGGTGACGCCCAGCAATGGCAACTGGTCGAGGGCGCGGGCTTGGCCGACGATGCTTTGCAGCTCGCGCTCTACCTCGTCGGCCAGTTCGCTGCGACCACTGCTGACCAACTTGTCGCGTGCCAGTGAGAGCCTGCCCAAATGCACGCTGGCATTGAGCAGCGCTTGTGGGTAGTGCCCAGCGTCGGGGCTATTGCTGCTCTGGGCATACTGCGCCAGTTGTTCAAGTGCAGCACCAAGCTCGCGTTCGGCTTGCAGCAACAGGGCTTGAGGGTCGCCGGCAAGCTTGCCGGCGGCCAGCAGCTCGGAGCCGGTGAACGCCTGCAGGCTGTCCAGGCTTGGGCGCAGGCGAGCGGCCAGGTCGTCGGGGAGAACGCTCAGTTGTGCCTGCAAGTCGACGATAGCCTGCTGTGCTTCAGCATGGCGCAGCGCATCGCCGCTATTCAGGTAGTCCTGAATGTTGCGCGCGGCCTGGTTCTGAAACTGCTGGGACAGGCCCAGGTAGCGCTCCATCAGCAGATAGGGGCGCTCCAGTGCATGCTGTGACCACCACAGTGTCGCGCCCAAGGCCAGGCAGACGGTGACCAGCAACAAGGTGTTGAGATTGGTAAGCAGCTTCAGGCGCATATCCAGGGTCTACCAACGGCTGAATGGTAAGCCTCTGAAGTTATTGCGTTTTTGTTACGAGGTTATGACGAAGGCGCGGAAGAACTAAAAAAACTGGCACATTGCCTTTATGGTTCGCTGCGCAGCACGGTGTTGCGTCCTGCAGCCTTGGCCCGGTACAGCGCCTCATCGGCGGCGGTTGCCATGCTCAACGCATCGAGCCCATCGTTCAGTTGTACAACCCCGGCGCTGAACGTGCAGTACAGGTCGCGCGGCTGAGCCGGGTAATGAATTTCGGAGAAGCGTTGGCGGATCTCATCCAGCACTTTGTGTGCGGCATTCAGGTCTGTACTGGGCATGACAATCGCAAACTCTTCACCGCCATAGCGACCAATAAAGTCGGTCTTGCGCAGGCGTTGTTTCAGAAACAGCGCCAGGCTTTTGATCACGCGGTCGCCCATGGGGTGGCCGTGGCTGTCGTTGACCTTCTTGAAGTGATCGATGTCGAGCATTGCAAAGCTCAATGGGCGCTCTTCGCGACGGGCGCGGAAGCTGCAGTCTTCCAGCAATTGCAGGATGTGCGTGTGGTTGTACAGGCCGGTGAGGCTGTCGCGGACCATGCGTGCATTGAGGTTGCGGGCTCGCGCCGCACGGTTGCGTACCGTGGTGATCAGATGGTGCGAACGGATGGGTTTGGTCAGGAAGTCATCGCCGCCCTCGCTCATGGCTTCGAGCTGCTTGTCCAGGTCGTCCTCGGCCGATAGGTAAATGATCGGCACACTGACATAACGGTCGTTTTGTCGGATGACCTTGGCCAGCTCAGGCCCCGTGCAGCCTGGCATGTACAGATCAAGGATGATCAGGTCTGGCTGGAAGTCGGCCAGCTCAGCCATGGTTTGAATCGGGTCGGTGAGGGTGCGGGTAACGATGCCTGCGTTGTTCAGCAAGCGCTCGGTGTAGATGGCTTGAGCCCGCGAATCATCAATGACCAGTACCCGGAACGGCTCGTACTGAGTCACGCTGGTCAACAGTTCGACCTTTTCCAGCAGGCTGGAGGCTTCCAGCGTGCCGGTCAGAAATTCCTGGCCGCCAGCACGCACGGCAGCCAGGCGCGTCGGCGTATCGGTTTCGTGCAGGCTGAAGAACAACAGCGGAAGGGGCTGCTCCAGCCCCTGTTGAGCCTGGGCCGCCAGATGCAGGCCTTGCCCGCTGCCGGTGAAGTCGACGTCCATGACAATGGCAGCCGGCAGACGCTCGGCCATCGAGGCCCGAAAGGCTTCGGCGCTGTTCAGCCCCTGTACCCCTAGGCCAAAGAACTCCAATTGCGTCGCCAGTCGCTCTGCCCGGTCATGGTCTTGCAGCATGATGTAAACCGGCTTGCGCAGCGGCGGCAGCGGGGTCTGCTCAAGCTGGTCGCCCTGGCGCAAGCCAGTGCGCGACAGGCGTTGCATCAGACGGTTGAGTTCATTGATCAAGCCGCTGCTCAGGCGCGCACCGTTAGCCTCTATGGCCTTCAGGGTTTGCCCTATTGCCTCGGCCAGTTGACTGTGCTCAGGCTGGTCAAAGCGCTCGGCATAACGCTGCAGTCGCAGGTTGGCTTCGCACAGTTCACCGAGGTCATTGCTCGACCATTCGCTACGCTGCAGGCGTTGCCAGATCTCAAGTATCTGCCGAGCCTGGTGAATGACCCGCTGGGCAAAGTGCTGTTTGAGGCGCTCACGATTTGGGTCTTCTGGCTCGGTCATATCCTGACTACTTATATAGGGGTGAGGCTGAGTTCCAGTGATGGCTCTATGCTAGCACTACTTTTCAGGCGATCGCGTGTCTTGCGTCAAATTACCGCGTTGCCTGCAAATTCAGTTTGTGACCGGATAGTCGCTTATGCGAAGCAGTCGGGTTGATTTATAGTGCAACGCATGATGCCGACCCCCGGCAGGCGAGCGGCTGTGAAAAGCACAGGGTACGCCGGCGCAATGCCTGGGCTTGCGGTCGAACCTTTGAACCGACGTGACTGAAAGGACAATGCCATGCTGGACTGGAAAAACCGTACAGGCAAAGCCGAGGCGAGCGAGCGGGCTGGTACCCGTGAAACAGCAGCGGGCAGCTATTTCAGCGGCCTGTTGTTCAGCCGGGCGCTGGGAACACTCATTGCCCTTTATCTGTTGGTGACGATTGCCCTGGGCTGGTACTGGAGCGAGGAGCCTGACCTGTTCCCGGTTCAGCAGAACGCCCAGGCTGCAGCTGAGCGCACGGGCAAGCAGATGGTGATCGGCTATACCACCATCGAAACCCTCAAGACTGTTTCCGGTACGTTGCTGCACAAGCCCGGTGGCTATATCTCCAACGACCGTTTCCCGCCAGGCCTGTGGATGGACAACATGCCGAGCTGGGAGTACGGCGTGCTGGTCCAGGTGCGTGACCTGAGCCGCGCCCTGCGCAAGGACTTTGCCCGCTCCCAGTCGCAGTCCACCGAGGATGCTGACCTGGCCAAGGCCGAGCCGCGCTTCAACTTCGATAACAAGAGCTGGATCTTGCCGTCGAGCGAGTCGGAGTTCCAGGAAGGCATCAACAGCCTGACCCGTTATCAGAACCGCCTGGCCTCGCCTGACCAGCAGGGCGCGCAGTTCTATACCCGTGCCGACAACCTGAACAACTGGTTGGGCGATGTCGCCACGCGCCTGGGTTCGCTGTCCCAGCGCCTGTCGGCCAGCGTCGGTCGGGTCAAGCTCAATACCACCCTGAAAACCGAGTCTGTGGTTGCCGGCCAGGTACCGCAATTGGATGAGGAAGTGGTCGAGACCCCGTGGCTGCAGATCGACAACGTGTTCTACGAGGCCCGTGGCCAGGCGTGGGCGCTGTCGCACCTGCTGCGCGCTATCGAGGTCGACTTCGCCGACGTGCTGGCGAAGAAGAACGCCACCGTCAGCGTGCGTCAGATCATCCGCGAGCTGGAGGCCTCCCAAGAGCCTCTGTGGAGCCCGATGGTACTCAACGGCAGTGGCTTCGGCATGTGGGCCAACCACTCGCTGGTGATGGCCAACTACATTTCCCGGGCCAACGCCGCAGTGATCGACCTGCGCCAACTGCTGTCGCAAGGCTGAGGCGGTGGCCATCTCTTCCCGCGAGGCGGCGCATCGCGCCGCTTCAGATGCTGAGCGCATCGTCTGGGTCGACCGCGATGATGCCGAGCTGGGTGCCATGCAACGGGCCGAGTTGCGCGAGCGCGGCTTGATCGGTCGTGGCACGTTCATTCTGCTGTTCAACTCGGCCGGGCACCTGTGCGTGCACCGGCGCACGCTGAGCAAGGCGCTTTATCCGGGCTATTGGGATGTGGCCGCTGGTGGCATGGTGGCGGTGGGTGAAAGCTACGCCGCCTCGGCAGCGCGAGAGCTGGAAGAAGAATTGGGCGTAACCGGTGTTGAGCTGACGGCCCATGAGCGTTTTTTCTTCGATCAGCCCGACAACCGTTTGTGGTGCGCGGTGTTCTCGGCCGTCTGGGACGGCCCCCTGCGGCTACAGCCGGAGGAGGTCAGCGAGGCTCGTTTTCTACCTCTGGAAGCGGTCATGGCCGACAGCCTGGTGCAGCCGTATTGCCCCGATTCACTGGCCGCGTTGAAACGTTACCTCGACCGTCAATCCTGAGGTCGCTAAATCTGCCTAAAATGGCGCAGATTTGTACTTAGCATTTGCTGCATTTGTCGTTACACTGCGCGGCCTTTTAAAGCCGGGACTGTTCGCAGACCCGGTTGCGCTGCCCCTGCCAGAGTGGGGCTTCGCGGTCGGTACCTCGCTCGGGGCATCGACCAGTTTTTGTCCTCACGATAGAGGATCAAAAGTGGCCAAAAAAGCCGCATCATTCGCTGCCCTTGGCGGCCTGGTGTTCTCCACCGATGCAGGTCGGCATTGCCCGGACTGCAGCCAACCCATCGATGCCTGCATCTGCAAGCAGACGGCCATCCCCGAAGGCGATGGCATTGCTCGCGTGCGCCGCGAAAGCAAAGGCCGTGGCGGCAAGACCGTTACCACCATCAGCGGCGTGCCGCTGCCCCTCGAAGCACTCAAGGATCTGGCCAGCACGCTCAAGCGCCGCTGTGGAACCGGTGGTGCCTTGAAGGACGGTGTCATCGAGATCCAGGGCGATCATGTCGAGCTGTTACTGGCAGAACTGGTCAAACAGGGCTTCAAGGCGAAAAAATCCGGTGGCTGATCGGCCCCGTCGCGATTTTTTGCATTCCCGTTTCTAAACTCGTTCCCGTAGGAAGGGTCTACCCCTGAACACGGAAGACCGTCATTTTCAGGATTTACACTGCGCCCGCTCCGGGCTGGCCGGTGTTCTTCGATTTTTTATATAGGGGACTTCGATGTCCGTACGACGCACACGCAAAGACGATGGCAGCCAATGGACCGTTGCGGACAGCCGCAGTGTGTATGGGATCCGCCATTGGGGGGCCGGGTATTTCGCGATCAACGAGGCCGGGCGCGTCGAAGTACGCCCCAACGGGCCGGGCAGTGCGCCGATCGACCTGTTCGAGGAAGTCGATGAACTGCGCAAGAGCGGCTTGTCGCTGCCATTGCTGGTTCGTTTCCCCGACATCCTGCAAGACCGCGTACGCCAACTGACCGGTGCTTTCGACGCCAACATCGCGCGCCTGGAATACCAGAGCAAGTACACCGCGCTGTACCCGATCAAGGTCAACCAGCAGGAAGCGGTGGTGGAAAACATCATCGCCACCCAGGACGTGTCCATCGGCCTTGAGGCAGGCTCCAAGCCTGAGCTGCTGGCCGTGTTGGCGCTGGCGCCGAAGGGCGGCACTATCGTTTGCAACGGTTACAAGGACCGCGAGTTCATCCGCCTGGCGCTGATGGGCCAGAAGCTGGGCCACAACGTCTTTATCGTCATCGAGAAAGAGTCGGAAGTGGCGCTGGTGATCGAAGAAGCCGCCGAACTCAAGGTCAAGCCGCAGGTTGGCCTGCGTGTGCGCCTGTCGTCCCTGGCTTCGAGCAAGTGGGCTGACACCGGTGGCGAAAAATCCAAGTTCGGCCTGTCGGCGGCACAACTGATCTCGGTGGTACAGCGCTTCCGTGATGCCGGCCTGGATCAGGGTATCCGCCTGCTGCACTTCCACATGGGTTCGCAGATCGCCAACCTGGCGGACTACCAGCACGGTTTCAAGGAAGCCATTCGCTACTACGGCGAACTGCGCGCCCTGAACCTGCCGGTCGATCACATCGACGTCGGCGGTGGCCTGGGCGTGGACTACGACGGTACCCACTCGCGCAACGCCAGTTCGATCAACTACGACATGGACGACTACGCCGGTGTCGTGGTCGGCATGCTCAAGGAGTTCTGCGATGCGCAGGGCCTGCCGCACCCGCACATCTTCTCCGAGAGCGGTCGCTCGCTGACAGCCCACCACGCCGTCCTCGTAGTGCAGGTGACGGACGTTGAGAAACACAACGATGAAGTGCCGACCATCGAAGACAAGGAAAGCCTGCCGGAAACCGTGCAATGGCTGATCGACCTGCTTGGCCCGACTGACATCGAGATGGTCACCGAGACCTACTGGCGCGCCACGCACTACATGAGTGACGTCGCTGCCCAGTATGCCGATGGCAAGATTACCCTGGCCCAGAAAGCCCTGGCCGAACAGTGCTACTTCGCCGTCTGCCGCCGCCTGCACAACTCGCTGAAGGCGCGCCAGCGTTCGCACCGTCAAGTGCTGGACGAGCTCAACGACAAGCTGGCCGACAAGTACATCTGCAACTTCTCGGTGTTCCAGAGCCTGCCGGACACCTGGGCGATTGGCCAGGTACTGCCGATCCTGCCGTTGCACCGTCTTGACGAAGAGCCGATGCGCCGCGCTGTGCTGCAGGACCTGACCTGTGACTCCGACGGCAAGATCAACCAGTACGTCGACGAGCAGAGCATCGAGACCAGCTTGCCGGTGCATGGCATCAAAGAAGGTGAAGACTACCTGCTGGGTATCTTCCTGGTAGGTGCTTATCAGGAAATTCTGGGGGACATGCACAACCTGTTCGGTGATACCGATTCGGTGAACATCTACCAGAACCCGAACGGCAGCGTGTACCACGCCGGTATCGAAACCCACGACACCATCGAAGACATGCTGCGTTACGTGCACCTGTCGCCGGAAGAGCTGATGACGCACTACCGCGACAAGGTCGCCAGCGCCAAGATCAGTGCCCGCGAGCGCACCCAGTTCCTGGATGCCCTGCGCCTGGGCCTGACGCGTTCTTCGTACCTGTCCTCGTAACACGGCGTCGGCTGTCATCGCGGCCAAGGCCGGCTCCTGCAGACCAGGAGTCGGCCTTCACAAATGCTGCAATACAGCGCTGCTGGTGCTGCAGTTGTCCTAGGACCTATCCTACGAATTCTGTCGTTGTGCGGATGATTGCTCCAAGGGAAGCATGTCACTAGGCTTTCTGAGTCACTGACATCTCGGTGATCGGGTTTGGCGACTCGGGGTAATCAAAAGGTCCGCACCATTTTTATGGTGGCTGTGCGCGGGAGGGTTTCGGCCCTGCCGGGTTTTCCTTTTGTCTCGGTTCGCCAACCCGCGTACAGCTGCCACCTTATTGTTTGGCGATGATCGGGTGGTGGCTCCACTTCAAAAGGACCTCGTGCATGAAAAAAATCGTTCCTGATCCTCCCGATTTTCATCTCCTTCAAACCACCGAAACGCCTTTCGGCCTTTGCGACGTTGGCCATCCGCCGTTGTTTGCCGTACGCGCGGGTATCAACCTTGAGGATGCACTGGTGCATGCCGGGCTGTACCTCAAGTGCGCCAGCCTGACGGGACCGTTGATGGTCGAGCAGGCCAGTGAGTCCGGGCGAGGCTTCGCCCAGTCAACCTTGCACTCGGTGGAGATGGCCAAGGCGCTGGTCGACGCGTTGCTCGATAGCCTGGAGCAGCAAAGTCTGGACGCGGCGAAGGGGCGCTGAGGTCAGACCTTTCAGGCGCGGCGCCCGCATCGTTGGCAAGCCAACTCCTACAGGGATCAGTGTGGAGCACTGCATTGTCTGTGTGGCAGGCTTGCCTGCGATGGCATCAGCGGGATTTCAGTGCGTGGGTGGGCTCTTTGAACCATTCATTGCGTTGCTGCATCCGCCAGCTCATCAGACCCAGTGTCACGCCGCGCAAGGCCATGAACAGCAGAAAACCCAGCCACAGCCCATGGTTGCCCAGCCCGCTTATGGCATAGGCAAAGGGGACGGCGAGGACGACGCTGAGCAGCATGCCGTTGCGCATTTCCCGTGCGCGGGTGGCGCCGATGAACAGGCCATCGAGCAGGTAGCTCCACACGGCGATCAACGGCAGCACTGCCAGGTACGGCAGGTACTCGAAGGCGGTTTCACGCACGCTTTGGATGTCGGTCTGCATTTCAATGAACAGGTGGCCGCCAAGCATGAACAGCAAGGCAAACCCCAGGCTCGCCAGCAACGACCAGCCCGCCGCCACGGTCAAGGATCGACGCAGGGCGGGACGGTCGCCGGCCCCGATGGCGTGACCGCAAAGCGCTTCCACGGCGTGGGCCAGGCCGTCCAGTGCATAGGCCGTGAGGAGCAAGCCGTTGAGCAGCAGGGCATTCGCTGCGACGGTGGCATCGCCTAAGCGGGCGCCCTGCACGGTGATCAGGAAGAACACCGCCTGCAAGGCCAGGCTGCGAATGAAGATGTCCCGGTTGACGCTCAGCAGCGGTCGCCAGCTCTGCCAGCGGCGTAGCGCTGCCCAGGCCAGTTTGCCCGGGTAGGCGCGCAGGGCCGAGCGGGTCAAGGCCAGGCCGAGCAGGGCAGCGCTCCACTCGGCGACCACCGAAGCCCGCGCCGAGCCGATAACGCCCCAGTCCAGGCCCATCACGAACCAGAGGTTGAGCACGATGTTCAGCAGGTTGGTGGTCAGCAGGATCGCCAGCGGTGCACGCGCATTCTGGGTGCCGAGGAACCAGCCTACCAGGGCGAAGCTGGCCAGGGCGGCCGGCAGGCCGAGCAAGCGGGTCTGGAAGAAGTCATGGGTGGTTTGTGCCAGCGCCTGCGAGGGTTGCATCACGCTCAACGCCAGGTGGCTGAAGGGGATCGCCAGCAGGCCCAGCAACAGTGCAAAGCACAGCGCCAGTGCCAGCCCTTGCAGCAGTACCTGGCGCAAGGCAGCGCCGTCCTCACGGCCGGCGGCTTGTGCGGCAAAGCCGGTAGTGCCCATGCGCAGGAAGCCCATCACCCAGGCCAGGACGGTATAGAGGCTGGCGCCGACAGCCACTGCACCGAGTTGGTGGGCATGGGGCAGGTGGCCGATCACGGCACTGTCGACCAAGGCCACCAGCGGTACGGAGATGTTCGAAAGAATCATCGGCGCGGCCAGCGCCCACACGTTACGGTGGGTAGGGCGGTCGCGCCAATCGGCGATCAGTGAGGTCATGCAGGCTCCTTGTCAGCCCGCATTGTAGTGGACAGACGGCACTAATGGGCCGACAGGCGGTCTGAGCGCCTGGCCTGTGGCTAAAGCGTGCATTTGCGCACGCTTGCCCTGATGCTGATGAGATATAGTTCACCCCTTAAAGACACTGCTGCCCAAGAGAGTTCATCTCCCATGTTCAACAAAGGATTGTTGCTGGCCTGTGCGCTGGCGCTATTGAGTGCCTGTGACTCGTCATCCGTGGATAAACCCGCGCCTGCACCGGCAGAGAAGGCGGCGCCCAGCGCGCCCAAGCCCGCGCGTGAAGATGCGGCAACCCTGGCCCAACGCTACGCCGGACGCGAGTTGAGCGTGGTGGATGTGTCCGAGGTGCAGTTGGATGGATCGAGCACCTTGTCGGTGTCATTCAGCGCACCACTGGACGCTCAGCAGCCATTCGCCGAGCGCCTGCACCTAGTCGATACGGTAAAGGGCAAGGTTGACGGTGCCTGGGAGCTCTCTGATAACCAGATGGAGCTGCGACTGCGGCACCTGGAGCCCAAGCGCAAGCTGGTGCTGACCATCGACGCCGGGCTGTTGGCGGTGAATGGCAAGCGCCTGGCTGCCGAGTCGGTCAGCCGCCTGGAAACCCGCGACCTGGAGCCGACTGTCGGTTTCGCCAGCCGCGGCTCGCTGTTGCCGACCCGCGTGGCCGAAGGCCTGCCGGTGATCGCGCTGAACGTCGACAAGGTCGATGTCGAATTTTTCCGGATCAAGCCTGAAGCGCTGCCGACCTTCCTGGGGCAGTGGGGCCGCAACAGCAGCCTGCAGACCTATGAGTCCCGCGAGCTGTTGCCGATGGCCGAGTTGGTCTATGGCGGTCGCTTCGACCTGAACCCGGCGCGCAATACCCGTGAAACCCTGCTGTTGCCGATCGCCGGCCTCAAGCCGCTGCAACAACCGGGTGTTTATCTGGCGGTCATGCGTGCCTCGGGTACCTACAACTACTCGCAGCCGGCCACACTGTTCACCCTCAGTGACATCGGCCTGTCGGCGCACCGTTATCAGAACCGCCTCGATGTGTTTACCCAGGCGCTGGAGGGCGGTAAGGCCCTCAGCGGTGTGGAGGTCGAACTGCTCGACAACGAGGGCCGTGTGCTGGGCCAGGGCAAGACCGATGGCAGCGGCCACGCGCAGTTGCCGGCAGCGGCCAAGGCTGAGGTGCTGTTGGCCAAGCAGGCTGAACACACCACGATGCTGCGGCTGAACAACGCCGCGCTGGACCTGGCCGAGTTCGACATCACCGGGCCTCTGGCCAACCCTTTGCAGTTTTTCGTGTTTGGTCCGCGTGACCTTTATCGCCCGGGTGAGACGGTGCTGCTCAACGCGCTGCTGCGTGATCAGGACGGTAAGCCGGTCAAGCCGCAACCGGTCACGGTCGAAGTGCGTCGCCCGGATAACCAGATCAGCCGCAAGTTTGTCTGGGAGCCGGGTAGCGAGGGCCTTTATCAATACGCCCTGCAACTGGCTGGCGAAGCGCCGACCGGGCGTTGGGAGTTGCTCTTCGACTTCGGCGGCGGTCAGCGCCAGGTCTACGGCTTCATGGTCGAGGACTTCCTGCCCGAGCGCCTGGCGCTTGAACTCAAAGGCAGCCCGACACCCCTGAGCCCTGATGAAACTGCCGAGATATCGGTCAATGGCCGTTACCTCTACGGCGCCCCAGCGTCGGGCAATCGCCTGAGCGGCCAGGCCTACATCCGCCCACTGCGGGAGGCGGTGCCGGCCTTGCCCGGCTACCAGTTCGGTTCGGTTACCGAGCAGGAGTTGAGCCAGGATCTGGAGCTGGACGAAACAACCCTGGATGCCTCCGGTGATGCCACGCTCAGCATCGAGAGCAAATGGTCCGAAGCCCGTTCGCCTTTGCAGTTGACGGTGCAGGCAAGCCTGCAGGAGTCCGGAGGCCGACCAATCACTCGCCGGCTTGAACAGCCGATCTGGCCTGCCGAGCGGCTGCCGGGGCTGCGTGGCCTGTTTGACGGAGAGGAAACCGACGGTGACGGCCCGGTCGAGTTTGAACTGCTTGTCGCCGACCGCAACGGCAACAAGCTGGCGGTGGATAACCTGCGCGTGCGCCTGGTGCAGGAGCGCCGTGACTACTACTGGAACTACTCCGAAAGCGATG
Source organism: Pseudomonas sp. FFUP_PS_473 (assembly GCF_002858665.1). NCBI lineage: Bacteria > Pseudomonadati > Pseudomonadota > Gammaproteobacteria > Pseudomonadales > Pseudomonadaceae > Pseudomonas > Pseudomonas sp. FFUP_PS_473. Next base: position 35,884 of record NZ_PJQQ01000033.1, on the reverse strand, counting down.
GTTGGAGCTACAACTTCAACGAGAAGTACCTGACCCAGAGCGAAGAAACCGTCAGCATCAAGGCCGGTGGTACTGCCAAGATCAGCTTCCCGGTCGCGTGGGGCCCGTACCGTGTCGAGGTGGAAGACCCGCGCACCGGGTTGGTCAGCAGCCTGCGTTTCTGGGCCGGCTACCGCGCCCAGGACAACACCGACGGCGGCGCCGTACGCCCAGACCAGGTCAAGCTGGCGCTGGACAAGAAAGCCTATGCCGATGGCGACACCGCCACGGTCACCGTGACCCCGCCCGCTGCAGGCAAGGGTTACTTGATGGTCGAGTCCGCCGATGGCCCGCTGTGGTGGGAGGAAATCGACGTGCCGGCCGAAGGCAAAGCCTTCGAGGTCAAGCTGGACCGCAAGTGGGCGCGGCACGATCTGTATGTCAGCGCCCTGGTGATTCGCCCGGGTGAGCGCAAGGCCAACGTCACGCCCAAGCGTGCCGTGGGTATTCTGCACCTGCCACTGGAGCGTGCCGAGCGTAAGCTGGCGGTCAGCCTGACGGCGCCAGAGAAGATGCGTCCCAAGCAACCCCTGACGGTCAAGGTACAGGCGCGTAACGCCGATGGCAGTGTGCCGAAACAGGTGCATGTGCTGCTGGCAGCGGTTGACGTTGGCATTCTCAACATCACTGAATACGCAACGCCTGATCCATTTGCCGCGATGTTCGGGCGCAAGGCCTATGGGGCCGATCAACTGGATATTTACGGCCAGTTGATCGAAGCCGGTCAGGGCCGCCTGGCCAGCCTGGCATTCGGTGGTGACGCCGGCCTGACCAAAGGTGGCAAGCGCCCGGACACCAGCGTCACCATCGTTGCCCTGCAAAGCGCGCCGGTGACCCTGAACGAGAAGGGTGAAGGCCAGGCCAGTGTCGATATCCCGGATTTCAACGGTGAGCTGCGGGTGATGGCCCAGGCCTGGACCGAAGACCGCTTCGGCATGGCCGAGGCCAAGACTGTCGTCGCCGCGCCGCTGATTGCCGAGCTGTCGGCGCCGCGCTTCCTCGCCGGTGGTGATCGCACCACCCTGGCGCTGGACCTGTCGAACCTCTCCGGCAAGGCACAGAACCTTACGGTGCAGTTCAGCGCAGATGGTCAGCTCAGCCTGATGCGCGCCGCCGAGCAGCAAGTGCCTTTGGCTGAAGGCCAGCGCAAGACCTTGCTGATTCCGGTGCAGGCCGTTGGTGGCTTGGGGCAAGGGCAGGTCAAGGTGCAGGTGCAAGGCCTGGTGCTGCCAGGCGAGCCGAACACCGTGTTCAGCCGGGAGTGGACCTTGGGCATACGCCCGGCGTACCCGGCGCTGCTCAAGCATTACCGCGCAACGCTCAGCGATCAGCCATGGAGCCTGCCGCAGTCGGAACTGGCGGTGTTCGAGCCGGCCGGCCTTGAGGCGAGCCTGGCCTTGTCCAGCCGCCCACCGCTGAACCTTGGCGAGCAGATTCGCGCGCTGGAAGCCTACCCGTATGGCTGTGCCGAGCAGACCACCAGTGGCCTGTACCCCTCGCTCTATGCCGATGACGCGACACTTAAACGCCTGGGCCTGAAAGGCGAGGCTGCGGATAAACGTCAGCGCAAGATCGAAGTCGGTATTGAGCGTTTGCTGGGCATGCAGCGCTACAACGGCAGCTTCGGCCTGTGGAGTGCTGACGGTGAGGAAGAGTACTGGTTGACCGCCTATGTCACCGACTTCCTCCTGCGTGCCCGTGATCAAGGCTATGCGGTGCCGGCCGAAGCCTTGAAGAAGGCCAGTGAGCGCCTGCTGCGTTACGTGCAGGAGCGTAACCTGATCGAGGTGCGCTACAGCCAGAACGCCGAGCACAGCCGCTTTGCCGTGCAGGCGTATGCCGCGCTGGTATTGGCGCGCAGTCAGCAAGCACCACTGGGCGCCCTGCGCAGTTTGTTCGAGCGTCGTAGCGATGCGCGCTCGGGCCTGCCGCTGGTGCAGTTGTCCGTGGCTTTGGACAAGATGGGCGACAAACCGCGTGCCGAACAGGCGATGCAGGCCGGGCTGGCGGTTACCCGTGATAGCCGCTACTGGCTGGGCGACTACGGTAGCCCGCTACGGGATCAGGCCTTGATTCTGGCCCTGCTGGAAGAAAACAACCTGGCGGCGGGCAAGCGTGAGGCTCGGTTGTTCGAGTTGTCGGACCTGTTGGCGGCCAATCGCTGGTTGTCGACGCAGGAGCGCAACGCCCTGTTCCTGGCCGGGCGCGGTTTGCTCGGCAAGCCAGAGCAACCCTGGACCGCTCGCCTGGAGGCTGGTGGCGAGGTGCGAGAGCTGAGCCAGGCACAGCCTGCAGTGAAGCTTGAAAGCACTGCGCTGGCTCAGTCGTTGACCGTACAGAACAACGGTGACCAGACCCTCTACCAGCAACTGACCTTGTCGGGTTATCCACAGGTGGCGCCACCGGCCGGTGGCGAGAACCTGAGCATCCGCCGCGATTACCTGGGCATGAACGGCCAGCCGTTGGACCTTAATGGCCTGAAGAGCGGCCAACTGGTGTTGGTACACCTGGCGGTGAGTGCCAGTCAGCGTGTGCCGGATGCCTTGGTGGTCGACCTGCTGCCTGCCGGCCTGGAGCTGGAGAACCAGAACCTGGCGCAAAGCGCGGCCAGCCTGGACAACGCCAGCAGTGCGGTGAAGGAGTGGCACAGTGCGATGCAGAACGCGACCTTGCTGCATCAGGAGTTCCGTGACGATCGTTATGTCGCGGCGGTGGACCTGGACGGATACGGCTCCACGCACCTGCTGTACCTGGCCCGTGCAGTGACCCCGGGTGTTTACCGGGTGCCACCGCCACAGGTCGAGTCGATGTACCGGCCAAACTGGCAGGCGGTCGGCGAGGCGCGTGGGTCGTTGGTGGTCAAGGAGCGCTGAGTCTGCTGCCAGTGCCTACAGGGTGATGTCTGTCCTGTAGGCACCGGCCTTGCCGGCGAGGGTGGTCAATGCACCACCCAGCTCAGAATCCACAACCCCAGCAGCAACCAGATGATCCCGATAATGATCGAGGCGCGCATGAATGCGCGAACCGCCGAGTACAGCACCAGCAGCCCGACGATCAGCGTGAGGATGCTGACCAGCGAGGTGTCCATGCCCAACGTGCGCGAAAGGCCTTCGATAAAGCTGCCGCCAGCGTTGGACAGCAGGCTGAACAGGCCATTGAGGCCATCCACTACAAAGCGGATCAAGGCGCCCAGCGCTTGGCCGAGCCATTCGAAAAAACCTTCTACATGCATAATCGCTTCCTGATAATCATCATGGCAGCTTCGCCATTTTCCAGCCTTTGGCCACTCACGGGCCGGCTCGGTTCCCTGTGCCCGGAACAAGGTGTCGGCACGTGATGTTCAGCGTAGTTCGCCCTGATAGTCGCACGGGTAGATGGCTTGCGGGCATCGCGGCGAGTGGGTTGCTGCTGTGCGCGCTGCTATGGCTTGCCGACCGTATCTGGCCGCTGCCGTTGCCTGCGGATGACCTGGCCCGGGTGGTGCTGGCGGAGGATGGTACACCGTTGTGGCGTTTCGCCGATGCCAATGGCGTGTGGCGCTACCCGATCACTCCTGAGCAGGTGTCGCCCCTGTACCTGCAGGCCTTGCTGACCTACGAGGACCGCTGGTTCTATCGCCATCCCGGGGTGAACCCCTTGGCCTTGGGGCGCGCTGTCTGGCAGAACCTGCAGGGTGGCCGCGTGGTGTCCGGTGGCAGCACATTGTCGATGCAGGTGGCGCGACTGCTCGACCCGCATGCCAGAACGCTGCCCGGCAAGTTGCGCCAGCTCTGGCGTACCGCGCAGTTGGAGTGGCACCTGTCCAAGGACGAGATCCTGCAGATCTACCTCAACCGCGCGCCCTTTGGCGGAACATTGCAAGGGGTCGCGGCGGCGAGCTGGGCGTACCTGGGCAAGTCACCCCAACAACTGACCCCGGCCGACGCCGCGCTGTTGGCGGTGTTGCCGCAAGCACCGAGCCGCCTGCGCCCTGATCGTCACCCGCAGCGTGCCCAGGCTGCACGTGACAAAGTGCTGCAACGGCTGGCCGAATACCGGGTGTGGCCTGAGCAACAGGTTGCCGAAGCGGCGCAGGAACCACTGTTGCTGGCGCCACGTCAGGAGCCGACACTGGCCCCGCTGTTGGCCCGGCGCTTGAACCGTCCGGGCAGCCGGCCATTGATCCGCACCACCCTCGATGCCGCCCTGCAACGCCGTCTGGAGGACCTGCTGCTGGGGTGGCGCGCGCGCCTGCCTGAACGTACGTCGGCAGCGATTCTGGTGGTCGAGTCGCAGACCATGGCCGTGCGCGCTTACTTGGGCTCGGTCGATCTCGGCGATACCCGGCGCTTCGGTCATGTCGACATGATCAGTGCCCTGCGCTCACCCGGTTCGACCCTCAAACCGTTCCTGTTCGGGATGGCGCTTGATGAAGGGTTGATTCACTCCGAGTCGCTGCTGCAGGACGTACCTCGGCGTTACGGCGACTACCGTCCCGGCAATTTTTCTCAGGGTTTCAGCGGGCCGGTTTCGGCCAGTTCGGCCCTGGCCTTGTCTCTGAACCTACCCGCGGTGCAATTGCTCGAAGCCTATGGGCCGAAACGCTTTGCCGCGCAGATGCGTCAGGGCGGCATGCCGTTGACGCTGCCACCACTGGCCGAGCCCAACCTGTCGTTGATCCTGGGCGGAGCGGGCAGCCGCCTTGAGGATCTGGTCAGCGGTTACAGTGCCTTTGCCCGCAACGGCATGAGTGCCGCGCTGCGTTTGCAGCCCGACGACCCACTGCTGGAGCGGCGCCTGTTGTCGCCGGGTGCGGCGTGGATCACGCGGCGCATTCTCAGTGGCCAGGCCCGCCCAGACCTCGACCCCCATGCCGAGTTGGTGCAGCGGCCACAACTGGCCTGGAAGACGGGCACCAGTTATGGCTTTCGCGATGCCTGGTCGATTGGTGTCGGCCCACGCTACCTGATCGGGATCTGGATCGGCCGCCCCGATGGCACACCGGTGCCGGGCCAGTTTGGCCTGGCCTCGGCGGCGCCGTTGATGCTGCAGGTGCATGACGTGTTGAGTAACCGCGACAGCCAGCGCGGCATCACCGCACCGGTAGCAGCCGTACCGGCCAACGTTGGGGTGGCAGCGATCTGCTGGCCACTGGGCCAGCAGATGGCCCGGCAGGATGACAACTGTCGGCGGCAACGTTTCGCCTGGACGCTTGATGGCACCACGCCGCCGACGTTGCAGGCGCTTGATCAGCCCCTGAGTGTGGGCTTGCTGGAAAAGGTCTGGGTCAATGACCAGGGCTTGCGTGTCGATGCGGCGTGCCCCGGTGCCCATGCACGCGACATCGCCTTGTGGCCTGCGCCGCTGGAACCGTGGTTGCCCCGGGGGGAACGACGCGAGGCACGGTTGCCGGCCATTGATCCACGGTGCCCGCCGAAGGTGCCGGACGCAACCGCGCCGTTGTCGATTGTTGGTGTGCGCAACGGCGACCAATTGCGCCGACCGGCGACCAGTCGCGACGCGCTGCAACTGAAAGTGTCGGCCTTGGGTGGCAGTGGCCAGCGCTGGTGGTTCCTCAACGGCGCGCCGCTGGGCGAGACTGCTGCACAGGATAGCCTCACGGTCAGTTTCGAGCAGGCCGGCCGTTATGAGTTGAGTGCACTCGACGCCAGCGGGCAGACCGCGCGTATCGAGTTTCAGGTCAACGACTGAGCCGCAGCTTTTTCAGCCGCGACGAATCATCCAGACGCCGGCCAGTACCAGCAGCAAACCGGCGACCTTGCCCAGGCTGGCCGGCGCTTCGCGAAAGCCGGCCCAGCCGAAATGGTCGAGGGTCAAGGCCATTGCCAGCTGTCCGGCCAGTACCAGCGCCATGAACAGCAATGCGCCAATGCGCGGGCCGGCAAAGGCGGCCGTTGTAATGAAAAAGGCACCCAGCAGACCACCGCACCAGTGCCACCAGGTCAGGCTCTTGAGTGCGTTGAAACCAGGCACTTCGCGCTGCAGCAACACCAGCGCAAGCAGCGCGACGGTGCCGACACCAAAGGAAATCAGGGCGGCGGCGAGCACGCTGGACACCTGTTTGGCCAACTGGCCGTTGATACCGGCTTGCAGCGGCAGAAAGGCGCCAGCGACGAACGGCAGGCAGAGCAGCCACCAGGCAGGGGCGGGCATGGCAATCTCCAGAAAAAAGGGGCGCGGATTATAACGGCAGGCGGCGAGGGGTGCTCGTCTTGCCTCTGGCAACTGTAGACCGGATGGCCAATTAGACGGTTGTTCGGGCAACACCTACGCTTGGGTTAGACGAAACGCACCGTCGAGCCGCCCCGTACATTCAGGGTCAAGGAGTGTCCTATGCGTTCGATGACCCTCGCATTGCTGGGCCTTTCCTGGGGGTGTGGCGTGTGCGCCGATGCCTTGCAGAATGACCTCAATCGCAGTGCGATCGAACGCTACCTGCCGACATCGAACCTGCCGATCGATGCCTATCGCCCGGCCGCAGCCGATGTGTTTGTCGCGCCTGCGAAACCGCCTTTGTTGCGTTTGCCGACCGGTACTCGGGTGTGGTTTCGAAAGGTGCATTTTGAGGGTGGTACGGTCTACCCACTGAGTGATTTGAAAGACAACTATCAGGACCTGATAGAACGCGCCGTCACCCTTGACGAGGTGCTTGAGGCCACGGCGCGATTGACCGAGCGTTATCACCGTGATGGCTATTTTCTGTCTTATGCGGTGGTGCCGGATCAGGACTTCAGTGAAGGTTCCTTGCGGGTGGTGCTGGTTGAAGGCTACGTGCGCGACGTTGAACTGCGCGGTGATGTCGGCCCGGTGTCGGCCTATGTGACACGCCTGGCAGAGAGGATCAGAGCGGAAAAACCACTGACCCAGCAGACCTTTGAGCGCTACACCCGCTTGATGAACCACATCCCAGGCGTGACCCTGAAAGGCTTGTTGAGCCCCGCCAGCCCGTCGGACGGTGCTGCCCGGTTGATCGTCAGGGCCTCGCGCAAACCCTTGGCGGCCGCAGTGGTACTGAACGATGGCAGCCGTGCAGACCCTCAAGCGCTGTTGAGCCTGGACAGCCAGTCGCAGACGGCGCTGGGTGAGCAATTGAGTGTTGGTGGCTTGTTTGCGCCGGGCGATGATCATCAGCGTTACTACCGTCTCGACTATGCCCAGTACCTGGACAGCGAGGGCAGCCAGTTGAACCTGGCTGCCTCGACCTTCCGCACGGAGTCGGACACGCCGCTACACCTTCGCAATGGCCAGGAGCTGCTGCGGGATTGGCGTAGCGATACCGTATCGGCGGGGCTGAGCCAGCCACTGATTGCCGCACCTGACGAATGGCTGAATGTTGCGGCAAGGCTCTACGCGGTGCGTGACCGCATTGACTATCGGGCTGACGGTACGCCGCTCAATACCTCAACGGATACCGATACCCGTGTGCTCAGCTTTGAGGGGGATTGGCGCAAGGCTGATGAGCGGCAACTGCGGATGATCAGTGGAGGTGTGTACCAGGGGCTTGATTACCTGGGGGCCAAAACCAACAGCGATTACGACCTGGATTTTTTGCGCCTGCGCGTGTCCGGCGTCCAGCGTGACCGTTTCTTCGACAATTGGCAGGGTGTGGCATCGGGGGCTCTGTACTGGAGCGACGACAGCCTGCCGGACAGTGAACGGGCCGTGTTTGGTGGGCGGTATTTTGGGCGAGGTTACCCGGTCGACCAAGCCTCTGGCGACAAAGGATGGGGCTTGGCTTATGAGGTCAACTACAGCGTCATGGGAGAGGGTGGCCTACTGAACGTGGTGCAACCGTATGCTGTACTGGATACCGCCCAGGCCTGGTTCAACAAACTGGATGTACGCAGTGCGCACCTGGCATCGCTGGCGCTGGGGGTGCGCATGGGGGATTTGCGTGACTACAACCTGTCATTGGAGATCGCCAAACCTTTGGCCGATGCAGCGTTTGACAGCGTCGATCGGCAGCCGCGTTTTACCGTGAGCGTCAGCCTGAAGTTGTAAACCTGTACGGGATGGCATTTCGTTTTCCTTGCGCTACCGTCAATTAACGAAGCCATTGAATGCCGCTGCAGAGTTGGGGCGCTGCCTGAAAAGACACTGTGAGTGGTCGTTTGAGCAGAGGGGGCCGACATGAGTAGTCGCATTACCATTAGCCTGGTGAGGGCGTTTCTACTGGGAGCGCTTGTGGCCTGTTTCTGCGGGCAGGTGCTCAGTCGGGATACTGGCGTATCGGAGGCCGTGCCGGTGTTCATGAGTGAGCGGTTGATCGTACCGCCCTCAGGCAATTTTCAACGTCTTGAACAGGTTCTGGGGCGCAGAATCTGGCGGGCACTGGCCGCCGGTCCCTGGCAGGAAGCGTGTCATTTTGAAGCGCGAGCGCTAAGCAGGGGCGGTTCGGTTACTGGATCCACACCGCAGCCAGAAGAAAGCCTGCCATCAGGAACGGTGCGAAGGGCTGTTTGCTCGATGACGCTTCACGCAGTTGCGTGAGGCGTTTTTTCACTCGCAGGCTCAAGAGCGACCACAGCCAGCGCCGGCTCAATAGCCAGATCACCAAGGCCACGCCCGCACCGATAAAGGTGCCCAGGACATGCATCTTGTCGGTGGCCAGTGCCAACGCGGCGAGCAGCTTGACGTCACCCGCACCCACATGACCAAGCATGTAGCCGGGTAAGGTCAGCAGCATGACCAGGGCCAGCGCCCAGCCGCCTTCGCTGGCGTCGGCGCCTATCCAGGTATGCCCGGTGGTAAACAGGTAAGCCAGTGCGCACGTGGCTGCACCCAGTGTCAGGGTATTGGCGACCTCGCGTTCACGTACATCCTGTTCGGCACACAAGGCGAGCCACAGCAGCAGGACGATGCTTTGCATGGGTGAGTTGCCATCCTTTTCGATGATTGATTCTAGGAGCCGTCTGCTCTCTCTTTCAGGGTAGACGCCTTCAGCCACGGCGGAAAAAAAAGCTCAGCGCGGAGGGTAGTTGGCCAGGACCTTGGCGACGGTTTGCTGGATCGCACTGCTGCGCTCTGCAGGGCTGGGCGGGTAGTTGCTCATGACGTGTTCAGCGCTGCCGCGCCAGACCAGCTTGCCGTCATGGCCGTCGAACAGGTCGACCTGAATGGTGGCCACCGTGTAGTCGACGCTGCGGGTTTCGTTGTAGGCCGGCCCGCCCCAGTAGCCGCCCCAATAGCCGTTCCATGCGCCACCATAGTTGGTCGTGACCTGCTGCTGGCGGTTTTCGACGATCAGGTAGGCCTGTACGCTCAGATCGGCATGGCTGCTGCCTTGCGCTGGGCGCAGGCCGCGTTGATCGAGCTGACCACTGATGGCCTGGCGGATGCGTTGCTCGGTCAAGTCACTCTGGATGCGCGGATCGTCGGGCCGGTACTGCAAGGCCGGTTCTTTCCAGGCCCAGCTACGGTAGCTGGCGAAGTCTCGGCTGGCGTCGAAGTCCTGGGTGACATTGTTGCTCTGGCAAGCACTCAACAGGGCAAACAAGGCAAGTAACGCAATACGGCGGAACATGACGGTTCTCCGGTGGCCTCTACAACCTAACTGGGAGGATAACCCTCCAGTGCTTTGTTGATTGCGCTACGCACTGCATCGGCACGGCCCCGCTCGGAGCTCGGGTTCGCGGCTTCGGCGCTGGCACTCCAGACCGCTTGGCCATTGCTGGCGTCGAACAGGTGCAGGCGCACCACTAACACTTCGATTTCGTAGGTCCGCACGATGGGGACGCTGGTGTACATGCCATAACCGCCGTGGTGACCATAGCCATAACCGCTGTACCCATAGCCACCATAAGGGTAGTCGTCCTCACGAACCTGGCGCAGGCGTTTTTCCACACTGAGGCTGGCGCTGACCTGCAGGTCGGCGGGCTGCTCGCGGGAGGGCCGCAGGCCGTGTTGGTCAAGTGCGTTACTGACCGCCTCGGCCAGTTGCGCCGGATCGGCGATGCTACTGCCATCGGGCAGTTGGCCATTGCGCCAGCTCCAGCTGCGGTAGTGCGCATAATCACGGTTCGCTGCCGGGTAGGCGCTGGCATCGAAGGTGTTGGCTGCATGCGTGGGTGCTGGCGGCATTGGCAGAGCGCTGGCGACATAAGGGTTGCTGCCCTGACAGCCAACCAAGGCCAGGCAGATCAGGCTCGCAGCAACAGGGCGGTACGACATGTCGTGCTCCAGTCGACCCGCTACAGGGGCCGGCAGATCCAGTGCAGGTAGCGGCCCAGCCCGGCGAACACCGGATGGCGGCGATGCGCCAGTTCCATTTCCAGCAGGTCGCTCAACGCGGCCTTGGCCTGGAATTCGCTCGGCATGTAGTCGTGGAAAACCCGCACGCCGCTTTCGTTTTCAACCTGCCACAGGCGTTCAAGGTGCACCTTGAGTTCGCGTGGATCAAGTGGTTTTTGCGGGGTCAGGCTCTGCTTTTCGCCAGCCATGCTGTTGCGCCGCATTTTGCGGAAATGGCCCTTGAGCAGGTTGCGGTACACCAAGGCATCACGGTTGTAGAACGCCAACGACAACCAGCCACCGGGGCGTGTCAGTTGATGCAGGACGGGCAGAATGGCCTCGGGCTCGGCCAGCCATTCAAGCACGGCGTGGCATAACACCAGGTCATAGGGCTCGGTGAGTTGGCCGAGCAGGTCTTGCCAGGGGGCCTGGATGAACGTGGCGTGTTGGCCTGCGTCGGCAAAACGTGCCCGGGCACCGTCAAGCATCGGCGCGGCGGGCTCGGCCAGGGTTACCTGGTGGCCGCGCTCGGCCAGCCACAAGGCCATATGGCCCAGGCCTGCACCAATATCGAGAACGCGTAGTGGGCGCTCTGGCAGGCTCTCGACAAGGTCGGCCTGGAGCACCGCCAGACGAATCGCACCTTTTGCTCCACCGTAGATCTTTTCGGCAAAACGGGTCGCCAGCTCATCGAAGTGACGGTCATTCATCGGGCGAAACGCCTCTCGCTGTCAGCCAACTTGAGTGTGACGACCTGCTCCATGTCCAGGCCCAGTTCACTGCACAGTAATAGCAGGTAGAGGACGACATCGCCGACTTCCTGGCCGGCGTGTTCCAGTTGCTCCCTGGAGAGTTGGCGCGACTGGTCTTCGCTCAGCCACTGGAAAATTTCGACCAGTTCGGCCATTTCAACGCTGGCCGCCATGGCCAGGTTTTTCGGGCTATGAAAGCCGCGCCAGTCGTTATTGTCACGAATGCGGTGCAGTCGCTCGGTCAATGCTTGCAAATTCATGGGGTAGTCTCCTCAGGCTGCATAGCTTCAGCCTGAGCGCGCTGCAACGCAAGGACCTCAAGGCCGGAGGTTGCTGGCTCAGCGGGCTTCGAGCGCTCGCCATGTCCCCTGTATATGCACCAACCCGCCATGACCACTCAGACGCAGTTGCCCGGCGGGTGCGGCAGGGCTGGCGTCGAGTATCACCTCGCTGGGCAAGCGTACCGGTTTGTGGAAATTGACCTCAATCGCGTAACCACCGGTTGGCAGGTGGCCACGCAAGGCGGCCAGGGCCATGGCTTTGCTCCACATGCCATGGGCAATGGCTTTGGGGAAACCAAACAGGCGGGCGCTGATGGCGCTCAGGTGGATCGGGTTGTAGTCGCCACAGAGGCGTGCATAGCGTCGTCCGATGTTGCTGTCGGCGTACCAGCGGGTCAGTTCGCTCAGGGGCAGGGCTTCGGCTTCAGGTTCGCAGGCGGGTTCGCCTGGAAGTTTCACGCCTCGGCACAGCATGCGGCTGGTTTCGCTCCAGAGCAGCCCGAGACCATCGCGGGCTTCGGTGATGAGGTCGAAGGTTGCGCCTTTCTCATGGGCCTGCAGGTTATCCACCCGCACCGCGAAGTGCAGTCGGGTGACACCGCCCAGCGGTCGTATGACGTGAATGCTGTTGCTCAGGTGAACCAGGCCTGGCAGCGGAAACGGAAAGTCGTTGGCAGTGAGCAACTGCAGTTGCAGGGGGAATGCCATTACATGCGGCCAGGTCGCGGGCAGCAGCGGGTCGTCACCAAAGTGGCACAGCGTGCGGTAGGCTGCCAGTCGCTCGGCATTGACCTCAAGGCTGCAGCGTAGCCCGGTCGTCGGCAAGCTGGTGCCGCTGATCTTGCGCTTGCGCGCTGCTCGCAGGTACAGCCCAGGCAGCGCGGCGGTCGTGCTCAGTTCATGCCATTGATGCGTCATGCTCAAGCCCCCATGACCGCTTGCCCGCAGACCCTCAGCACCTGTCCGTTGACCGCGCCGCTGCCCGGCTGCACCAGCCAGGCCACGGCTTCGGCGACATCCTGTGGCAGGCCGCCCTGGCCCAGTGAACTCATGCGCCGGCCTGCCTCGCGCAGGGCGAAAGGAATGGCGGCGGTCATCCGCGTTTCAATGAAACCCGGGGCGACGGCGTTGATGCTGCTCCCCGTGCTGGCCAGGCGTGGCGCCCAGGCCTGGGCCAGGCCAATCAGGCCGGCCTTGCTGGCGGCATAGTTGGACTGCCCGCGGTTGCCCGCAATACCACTGATCGAGGCCAGCAGCACGATGCGGGCGTTGGCGTGCAGGGCGCCTCTGTCGAGCAAGGCCTGGGTGAGGATCTGTGGTGCCTTAAGGTTAACGGCCATGACCGAGTCCCAGTACTCCGGGGTCATGTTGGCCAAGGTCTTGTCACGGGTGATTCCGGCGTTGTGAACGACGATATCGAGGCCATCAGGTAGGCCTGCGATGAGCTGTTCTGGAGCATCGTCCGCACAGATATTCAGGGCCAGGCTGCGTGCCCCCAGGCGGGTTGCGAGCGCTTCAAGCTCGGCCTTGGCCTGCGGTACGTCGAGCAGCACAACGTCTGCACCGTCACGGGTGAGGGTTTCGGCGATGGCCGCACCAATACCGCGTGCGGCGCCGGTCACCAGTGCCTTGCGCCCGGCCAGGGGGCGCGTCCAGTCCTGAACGTGGCTGGTGCAAGCATTCAAGCGCAGCACCTGGCCGGAGATGAAGGCACTCTTGGGCGACAGGAAGAAACGCAGTGCGCCTTCAAGCTGGTCCTCGGCACCGTCGCCGACATACAGCAGTTGCAGTCTGCCGCCGTTGCGCAGTTCTTTCGCCAGCGAACGGCTGAAGCCCTCCAGGGCACGCTGGGCAACACTGGCCAGCGGCGCTTCGAGCTGTTCCGGGGCACGCCCGAGAATCACCACTGACGCATTGGCATCAAGGCTACGTAGCAGCGGCTGGAAGAACTCGCGCAGTTGCTTGAGCTGGTCGATGTCCTCCAGTTCGCTGGCATCGAACAGCACCGCCTTGAGCGATGGCCCCAGGCCCGCCACCCACGCCGGCAGTTGCAGGCCCTCATCGGCATAGCTGTAGACCTCGTCGGTCAGGCGTGTGGCAAACCCGGCGACCTGCCGCGACAGTGCCCCACCGCCCAGCAGCAGCGCCCCTTCGATCGGACGCATCCGGCCGGCCTCCCAGCGCTCCAGGCGGGCCGGTGTCGGCAAGCCGATGACACCGACCAGGCGGCGACCGAAGTCGGAGTTGGCGAAGTCGAGATAGCGGTCGGACATGAATGAGGCCTCCATGAGATCAGCCTCAAAGTGTGGACCATGTTTTGCCGTTGGTCGCTTGAAGGTGGAAAAAACACCTACGCTGTATCGAGTCTGCCCTCAACACAAGGAGGTTGTGCATGCGTTCTTTGCGCCGGGTCGCAATAATCGGTGGTAACCGAATCCCCTTTGCTCGCGCGAATGGCCCTTATGCCAAGGCCAGCAACCAGGACATGCTCACTGCGGCCCTGGAGGGGCTGATCGAGCGCTTCAGCCTGCACGGCGTGCGCCTGGGCGAGGTGGCCGCTGGCGCGGTGCTCAAGCATTCACGGGATTTCAACCTGGCCCGCGAATGTGTCCTCGGCTCGCGGTTGTCAGCGCAAACGCCGGCCTATGATGTGCAGCAAGCGTGTGGCACTGGGCTGGAAGCGGCGTTGCTGGTCGCCAACAAGATCGCTCTGGGGCAGATCGAATGCGGGGTTGCCGGGGGTGTTGATACCACTTCGGATGCGCCAATTGCGGTGAGCGAAGGCTTGCGTCGGATCCTGTTGCAGGCCAATCGGGCGAAAGGTACGGGTGAAAAGCTCAAGGCACTGTTGCAACTGCGCTTCCGGCACCTGAAGCCCGAATTGCCGCGTAATGGCGAGCCTCGCACAGGCCTGTCGATGGGCCAGCACTGCGAGTTGATGGCGCGTACCTGGCAGATTGAGCGTCTGGCTCAGGACGAACTGGCCTTGCGCAGCCATCAGAACCTGGCGGCGTCTTTTGCCGAGGGCTGGCACGATGACCTGCTGACACCTTTCCTGGGTTTGAACCGCGACCAGAACCTGCGCCCCGACCTTACTCTGGACACGCTTGCTGCACTCAAACCGGTGTTCGATCGAAGCAGCCAAGGTAGCCTCACGGCAGGTAACTCGACGCCGTTGACCGATGGTGCCTCGGTGGTCTTGCTGGGGAGTGAAGCCTGGGCGCAGGAGCGTGGTTTGCCGGTGATGGCCTGGCTGGTCGACGGCGAGAGCGCGGCGGTGGATTTTGTCCGGGGCCAGGAGGGGCTGTTGATGGCCCCGGCCTATGCGGTGCCACGGCTGCTGGCGCGCAATGGCCTGAGCCTGCAGGACTTCGACTACTACGAAATCCATGAGGCGTTTGCCGCGCAGGTGTTATGCACGCTCAAGGCCTGGGAAGACCCTGTTTACTGCCGCGACCGCCTTGGCCTAGAGGCGCCGCTGGGCCGCATCGACCGCAGCAAGCTCAACGTCAAGGGCAGTTCGTTGGCGGCCGGGCATCCGTTTGCCGCGACCGGTGGGCGCATCCTGGCCAATATGGCCAAGCTGTTGGCACATGCTGGCAAAGGCCGCGGGCTGATTTCTATCTGTGCAGCCGGCGGCCAGGGCGTGACGGCGATTATTGAGCGCTGAGGGCGGCGCTGCTGTCGATGCGAGTTGTACGGTTGGCGTACTGCTCGGCCATGACTGAGCAGACGATCAATTGCAGCGGGTGGTAGATCATGATCGGCAGCAGGATCAGCCCAAGCCCGGGGTGAGCGCCGAAGATCAGTGCAGCCATGGGCGCGCCGGCGGCCAGGGACTTCTTGCTGGCGCAGAACACTGCGGCGATTTCGTCCGCCGGGCTGAAGTTCAAGGCGCGGGCACTTCGAGTGGTCAGCCATAGCACCAGCGCCAGCAACAGTGCACTGCCGAGCAGGGCCATAGCGATCACTGCGGTGCCCTGTTGTTGCCACATTCCCGAAACCATCGAGTTGCAGAACGCGGCATAGACCAGCAGCAGGATCACCAGTTTGTCCAGCACGGCGGTGTAGCGCTTGTAACGGGCGAAGAGGTATCCGAGCCAGGGCCGCAGCAGTTGCCCAAGCAGCAGCGGCAGCAGGAGCATGGCGCACAGGTCGAGCAAGGTTGAGCCAAGATCGATGCCGTCACTGCCGCTGCCAACCACCAGGCTGACCAACCAAGGGGTGATGAAGATACCCAGCACGCTGGACAGGCTGGCGTTGAGAATCGCAGCGGGTACGTTGCCCTTGGCGCTACCGGTGAGCGCCACCGAGGACGAGATGGTTGAGGGCAGGGCGCACAGGTAGAGGAAGCCCAGCATCAGCAGGGCCGGTACCTGGGTACCCAGTAATGTCTTGCCGACCAGCCAGAGCAGGGGAAAGACCACGAAGGTAAAGCCTTGCACCATCAGGTGCAGGCGCCAGTTTTTCAGGCCGTGACGAATCTGTTCGCTGGACAGGTTGACCCCGTGCAGGAAAAACACCAGGAACACGCCGATGTTGGTCACGTACTCGGCATGCAGGGCACCACCGCTGCTTCCAAAACGAGGGAACAGCCAGGCGAGCAGGGTGGCGATGAACATGCCGCAGAGGAACCAGTCGGTTACCACGCGCTTGAGGTGTTTGAACGCTTGCATGGGGAGGCCTGTGGATATTTTGTAATTGGCGATGACAGAGGCTAACCTGCGAGGTCTCTACCGTCTTGCGATACCAGGTCAATCGATGCCGCGTAACGGACAACCTTCAGGCCCTCGCCCGATTCCCACGCTGGAGCGCCTGCCCCGGCCGCTGTATGCGCGAGCCGAAAGTCTCAGCGCTGGATCCTGGACCTCGCGGCATCAACATGATTGGGTGCAGTTCTCCTATGCGATCAGCGGTGTGCTTGGGGTCTATACCGCTGAAGGTAGTTACTTTGCACCGCCACAGTGGGGCATCTGGATTCCTGCGGGGGTCGAGCATGAAGTGGTGTCGTCGATGCGTGCCGAGATGCGCAGTGTTTATGTGCGACGCGAGGATGCGCAGTGGGCGCCGGACGGCTGTCGGGTGCTGGCCGTCACGCCGCTGGCCCGTGAGTTGATCAAGCAGTTTTGCCAGTTGCCGGTGGAGTACCCCGAAGGCAACAGCCCCGAGGCGCGCCTGGTGCAGGTATTGCTTGACCAGTTGCAGGGGCTGGCGGAGGTGGGCTTTTCCTTGCCGTTGCCACAGCATCCGCGCTTACGTGAACTATGCGACAGCCTGCTTGAACAGCCAACACAGTCCGACACCCTTGGCCAGTGGGCGGAGCAGTTGAACATGTCGGAGAAAACCCTGACTCGCCTGTTCCAGCGCGAGACAGGTTTGAGCTTTCGAGGCTGGCGCCAGCGGATGCGCCTACTGTCCTCGCTCAGCGTGCTTGAACAGGGCGCAGGGGTAACGGAGGCTGCGCTGGGGTGTGGTTATGACTCAACCTCTGCCTACATCGCAGCGTTCAAGCGCTTGTTTGGTTTTACCCCGGGGAGCCTGGGCCTGTAGCCGGCCCCCCAAGGCAGGACATCAGGTACGGAAACGGCGCACCAGCGAATCCAGTTCGTTGGACAACCCGGCCAGGCTTTCGGAGTCATGCCGCGCTGCGCTAGCCAGTTCGGCTACCAGTTGCGCGTCACCATGGATCTGGCTGATGTGCCGGTTGATGTCCTCGGCGACCTGATGCTGCTCTTCGGCTGCAGTGGCGATCTGGGTGTTCATGTCACGAATGACGTCCACCGACTCGCGGATCTGCCCGAAGCTGGTGCGTGCCATGCCAATACGGCTGACCGATTGTTGCGACACTTCCAGGCTGGCGTGCATTTGTTGCGCAACCTGGCTGGTGCGTTGCGCCAGATTCCCCAGCAAGCCATCGATTTCGGCTGTGGAGTCGGCCGTGCGTTTGGCCAGGGCGCGTACTTCGTCGGCCACCACGGCGAACCCTCGACCCTGCTCACCGGCGCGTGCGGCCTCAATGGCGGCGTTGAGCGCCAGCAGGTTGGTCTGTTCGGCGATGGAGCGGATGGTGCCGAGAATCGACTGGATGTCGTTGCTGTCGCGCTCCAGTTGTTGCATCGATTGCGCTGACTGCTCGATTTCCTGGCTCAGGCGATCAACGCTCTGAACGGCTGCGTCGATCTGCTGCTGGCCTTCCCGGGCCTGCTGTTGGCCGCTGTCGGCCGATTCGGCGGCCTGGCTGCAGGAGCGCGCGACTTCGTTGGCGGTGGCAACCATTTCATGGAACGCCGTGGACACCATATCCACCGCTTCACGCTGGCGCCCGGCGGCTTCGACCATGTCGCCGGAGACGCGGGTCGAGTTGCTGGAGGTGGCGAGGATCTTTCCGGCAGCCTGGCCGATATGCTGGATGAGGCTGCGGATGGCCGCGAGGAACTGGTTGAACCAGTTGGCCAGTTGAGCGGTTTCGTCACGACCCCGTACTTCGAGGTTGCGGGTCAGGTCACCTTCTCCCTGGGCAATGCCTTCCAGGCCCAGGCTGACACTGTTGATCGGGCGCACGATCAAGCGCGCGAAGGTCGCCCCGACAACGGCGAAGACGGCGGCCAGCACCAAGGCAATGGCCGCGATCAACCAGGTCAGTTGCGTGGCCGCGCCCATGACTTCGTCCTGACGGACCAGGCCGATAAAGCTCCAGCCCAGTTGTTCGGACGGCCAGACGTTGGCCATGTAGCGCACGCCATCAAGCTCGACTTCTACCAGTCCTTTCTCGACCTTGGCCAGTTGCGCATAGCCTTCGCCCAGAGAGCCCAGCATCTTGAAGTTGTGCTCGGGCTGATGTGGGTCGACCAGCACGTTGCCGTTGCGTTCAAGCAGCATCAGGTAGCCACTTTCACCCAGCTTGATCTGCTTGACCAACTCGGTCAGCTGTTTGATCGAAACATCGACGCTGACCACTCCACCGGGCGAACCCAATGAGTTCGACACGGTGCGTACGGTGCTGAGCAGTACCGCGTCATCAGGTGCCCAGTAGTAAGCAGCAGTGCGCAGTGTTTTGCCTGGGTTAGCCATCGCGGTCTGGTACCAGGGGCGTTGGCGCGGATCATAGTTGGCCAGTTTCGGATCATCTGGCCAGGAGGCGTAACCGCCGTCTTTGACGCCGTAGGAAACATAGGCGTAAGCGGGATGACTGGCGGCCATGCGAGTGAAGAAGTCGACCAGGCGCTTGTCCTGTTCGCCTTGGGCGATACTGGCTGCATCGGCACTGATGTACTGTTTCAATCCCGCGCCGGTGCCAGTGAACAGAGGCTGTGCGGCCATGTAGTCGATGTTCTGGCTGATGCCTTCAAAAAACAGCTGCATGGCATTGGCGACTTGGCGAATCTCGCGGTTGCTGCCGTCGATGAAGGATTCACGAGCGTCCGTGCGCAGGTTCAACACCACCAGCGTGGCGACCACTAGAATGGGCAGGCTGGCAATGACGGCAAAGGCCCAGGTCAATTTCTGTTTGATGTTCATCCGCGCTCCGAATCATTCTTATTAAACACATGAACCCTCTAAAGAGTGGATCGGCAGGGTGCAGAGGAAATAAAGTGTCGTAGAAGAAAACCCCCGTGTTTATTGGCAAAACAGCCGAATCTGACTTTTTGCCGGCGTTTTACTCATAAAAAGAATGGCGGGTCGCGCGGTTTGCCGTTACAAACCCCTATACGCCTCACAAGGAGCCAGAATCAAAGCTGATGAAGACGCCAAAACGGATTGAACCGCTCGTGGAAGACGGGTTGGTCGACGAAGTGTTGCGCCCCCTGATGAGTGGCAAGGAGGCAGCGGTCTACGTGGTACGCTGCGGTCAGCACCTGCGCTGCGCCAAGGTCTACAAAGAGGCTAACAAGCGCAGTTTCCGTCAGGCCGCCGAGTACCAGGAAGGTCGTAAAGTACGCAACAGCCGCCAGGCACGTGCCATGGCCAAGGGCTCGAAGTATGGACGCAAGGAGGCTGAAGAGGCCTGGCAGAACGCCGAAGTAGCCGCGCTGTTCCGCTTGGCGAACGCAGGCGTTCGGGTTCCCAAGCCCTATGACTTTCTCGACGGTGTTCTGCTGATGGAGCTGGTCGTCGACGAACATGGCGACGCCGCGCCGCGCCTCAATGATGTGGAGCTTGAGCCCGAGCAGGCCCTGGAGTACCACGCATTTGTCATTCGCCAGATCGTATTGATGCTCTGCGCCGGGTTGGTGCATGGCGACCTGTCGGAGTTCAACGTGCTGCTGGGGCCAGAGGGGCCGGTGATTATCGACCTGCCACAGGCGGTGGATGCCGCGGGCAACAACCATGCGTTCAGCATGCTTGAGCGCGATGTTGGCAACATGGCCAGCTACTTTGGGCGCTTTGCGCCCGAGCTCAAGGCAACCCGATACGCTAAGGAAATGTGGGCGCTGTATCAGGCGGGTGAACTGCTGCCGGAGACCGAGCTGAGCGGGCAGTTTGCCGAAACCGAGCACAGTGCCAATGTGGCCGATGTGATGCGTGAAATCGATGCCGCGCGCGCCGACGAAGCCCGTCGTCGCGCAGCCCTTGCACAGGAGGGCGTGGAGGCCGAGCCTACCCCGCCCTGGATGCAGTAAGCCAGGGTTAGTGGCAGCAACCGCCGGCAGCCAGGTCCTTGAGGATCGGGCAGTCCGGCCGGTCGTCGCCCTGGCAGTGGGCGACCAGTTCATTCAGGGTGTCACGTAGGCTGACCAGTTCGTCAATACGGCGATTGAGGTCGGCAATGTGTTCATTGGCCAGTGCCTTCACATCGGCACTGGCGCGCTGGCGGTCTTGCCAGAGTGTGAGCAGCCGAGCGACTTCCTCAAGCGAGAAACCCAGGTCGCGTGAGCGCTTGATGAAGGCCAGGCTGTGCAGGTCTTCCGGTTGGTAGAGGCGATAGCCGCTGTCGCTGCGCAGGGCCGGCTTGAGCAGGCCAATCGACTCGTAGTAACGGATCATCTTGGCGCTGAGGCCCGTGTGGCGGGCGGCTTGACCAATGTTCATGGGGCGTCGTCCTGTTGTCGGATCTCGGGTTTCCAGGTTTTAAGCCACAGTGCGTTGCTGACCACACTGACACTGGACAGGGCCATGGCAGCACCCGCCAGCACCGGGTTGAGCAGGCCGAAAGCGGCCAACGGAATCCCGATCATGTTGTAGATAAAGGCCCAGAACAGGTTCTGGCGGATCTTGGCGTAGGTCTTGCGGCTGATCTCCAGGGCCGCTGGCACCAGGCGCGGATCACCGCGCATCAGGGTAATACCGGCGGCCTGCATGGCAACGTCAGTACCTCCGCCCATGGCAATGCCGATGTCCGCCGCCGCCAAGGCAGGAGCGTCGTTGATACCGTCGCCGACCATGGCCACGGTGCCTGAGCGTTTAAGTGCCAGAACGGTGGCGGCTTTGTCTGCCGGCAACACTTCGGCATGCACATCTTCGATGCCCAGCGCCAGGGCCACCACGCGCGCGCTGCCACGGTTGTCGCCGGTTAGCAGGTGGCTGCTGATGCCTTGCTCACTGAGCTGTTGAACCGCTTGCAGTGCGCCAGGCTTGAGGCTGTCACCAAAGGCCAGCAAGCCCAGCACGCGCGCCTGCGGGGCGCGCTCGATCAGCCAGGAAAGGGTACGACCTTCCGCTTCCCATTCCTGTGCAGCCTTGGCCAGATCGCCCGGTTGCAAGCCACTTTCATCAAGCAGCCGGCGGTTACCCAGCGCCAGTTCGCGTCCATCCAGGCTACCGGCGATGCCGCGTCCGGTGAGGGATTGGCTGGCGCTGATGGGCGGCACTTCCAGGTGCTGTTCATCACAGGCGTCGAGAACGGCCTTGGCCAATGGGTGTTCGCTGCCACGCTGCAGCGCACCGGCCAGTTGCAACAACTGCGCCTGATCGCCGACCACCGCCTGGCTGTGGACAATGCGCGGGCTACCGGAGGTCAAGGTACCGGTCTTGTCGAAGACCACGCGATTGACCGCATGGGCACGTTCCAGCGCTTCGGCGTCCTTGATCAGGATGCCGTGACGAGCCGCCACGCCGGTACCGGCCATGATGGCTGTTGGTGTCGCCAGGCCCAGCGCACAGGGGCAGGCGATGACCAGAACCGCGACGGCGTTGAGCAGTGCAGTTTCCATGGGGGCGCCGACCAGCCACCAACCCGCGAGTGTCGCCAGGGCCAGCAGGAGCACCACGGGCACGAATACCTGGCTGACGCGGTCGACCAGTTTCTGGATCGGCGCCTTGGCCGCCTGAGCGTCTTCGACCAAGCGGATGATGCGGGCCAACACGGTTTCGGTGCCCAGCGCCAGGGTACGCACCAGCAAGCGGCCTTCCCCGTTGATCGCGCCGCCGGTTACACGGTCGCCCGGTTGCTTGGGCACGGGCAGGCTCTCGCCACTGATCAAGGCTTCATCGGCATGGCTTTGCCCTTCGATTACCTCGCCATCCACCGGGAAGCGTTCGCCCGGCTTGACCATTACCAGGTCATTCAAGCGCAAGGCGCTGATCGGCACATCGCGCTCCTGGCCATCGATCACCTGCAACGCACGTTCAGGGCGCAGTGCCTCCAGGGCGCGGATGGCGCTGGCCGTCTGGCGTTTGGCGCGGCTCTCCAGGTACTTGCCGAGCAGTACCAAAGCGATCACCACCGCTGAGGCTTCAAAGTACAGGTGGGACATGCTTCCGGAGCTGGTGCGCGCCCACTCATAGAGGCTCAGGCCGTAACCGGCGCTGGTACCCAGCGCGACCAGCAGGTCCATATTGCCTGCCCCGGCCCGCACGGCCTTCCAGGCGGCGACATAGAAGCGTGCCCCCAGGATGAACTGAACCGGCGTGGCCAGGGCGAACTGCAGCCAGGCCGGCAGCATCCAGTGAATACCGAAGGGCTGCAGCAGCATTGGCAGTACCAGCGGCAGGGCCAAGGCAATCGCCAGGCCTACCGCCCAACGCTCCTTGTGCAAGCGGCGCTCGGCGACGTCCTGGTCGGCCTTGCCGGTGAGCGGCAGGGTGGCAGTGTAACCGGCGCGTTCGACTGCGCCAGTCAACAGCGCGGTATCAATCGTGCCGAGAACCTCGACATGGGCGCGCTCGTTGGCCAAGTTGACGCTAACGCGGTGAACCCCGGGCACTTTGGCCAGTGCGCGTTCGACCCGACCGACGCAGGACGCGCAGGTCATCCCGCTGATCTGCAGCTCAAGGCTTTGAGTGGGCACGCTGTAGCCGGCATCCGTGACGGCTTCAAGCAATGCCGGCAGGCTCTGCGGCGGTGCGGTGACGCGTGCCTGCTCAGTGGCAAGGTTGACACTGACCTGTTCGGTGCCAGCGACCTTGCGCAATGCTCGCTCGACGCGACCTGCGCAGCTGGCGCAGGTCATGCCAGCGATTGGCAGGTCGAAGGTGGTAGATTCGGGCATGGGGGCGTTCCTCCTTGGGCGTGCCTCCAGCTTCAACCTTCCCACGCGGGGAAGGTCAATAGCCCAGGCTTGCCTTTTTCAGGTAGAGGCCATTTTGATCCACCGCTATTCGGTACTTATTGATCTGCCCGGCCTGCAGGTTCAATTGGGTGCTGCGTTGATTCTCGATACCCGGCAGGCAGCCGGGGGCTTGTCCTGGTAACAAGCGCATGCGCACTGCTACCGGGCCTGCTGGCAGGTTGAACGAAGTCGATTGTTCCTGGAACAGCCGGCCCGCCAGATGATCGTTGAGGTACAGACCTATCTCGCAGGTCGTCGCCACTTCCAGGCGTTCCCGGGAAATGATCAGCACGCTATAGTCCGAGGGGCCTTCGGCACTGGCCTGGGGGGCGAGGCCGAACATACCCAGCAGGCCGAAAAGGCCCAATGCTGCCCTGCGCATGAGTTGAATCTCCTGAATCATGAATCGTCAGGAGCGCAGCTTGGCCGAGGCGGGCGCCGATTTCCAGCCCGGCAGCAGATCGAGGAACTTGACCTTGCCACGGTGGCAAGCTTGAGACTGCATCAAAACCTGAACGGAGGCACTCCCGATGCATGTATTCAATGTCCAAGGCATGACCTGCGGCCACTGCGTCAAAGCGGTTACCCACGCGGTGCAAAACCAGGATCCGACGGCGGTGGTTGAAGTCGATCTGGGTCAGAAACAGGTGCGTGTGCAAAGCACCCTGACACCTTCGAAAATTATCGAACTGATCCATGAAGAAGGTTATCAGGCCGAGGTGGCCTGATAACCTGAAAGGGCGGACGCAGGTTCGCTCTTTTTTTTTACAGCAATGGCCAACAGCTCATCTGTAATGGATCCCGTACGGTTAGACTAGCGAACTTGCTTAGCCTGCTACGGATTTCCGATGAACCTGCGAACCGTTTTGATTCTTGGTGCCTTGAGTGCCTTCGGCCCCCTGGCAATTGATTTCTATTTGCCGGGCTTTCCGGCCATGGCGCAGGCGTTCGCCACCGATGAGAAGCACATTCAGGCGACGTTGGCCGCCTACTTTCTTGGCCTGTCCCTGGGGCAGTTGGCCTACGGGCCGGTGGCCGATCGTTTCGGGCGTCGTATTCCGCTGTTGATCGGCCTTGTGCTGTTTACCGTTGCCTCGCTGGCCTGTGCGTTCGCACCGACACTGGAGGCGCTGATTGTGGCGCGTTTTGTTCAGGCGTTGGGCGGTTGTGCCGGGATGGTCTTATCGCGAGCGATTGTCAGTGATACGTGCGATGCCGTTGGCTCGGCCAAGGTCTTTTCCCAGTTGATGCTGGTCATGGGCCTTGCGCCGATTCTGGCGCCGATGTTTGGTGGGGTTCTGGTCAGTTTGCACGGCTGGCAGTCGATTTTCCTGGTGCTGACGGTGTTCAGTGCCTTATGCACCTTGGCGGTGTTACTCGGTTTGCCCGAGAGCCTGCCTGCGCATCAGCCGCGCCAGCCCTTGTCTGGTGCGTTGCGCCAGTATGGGCGTTTGCTCAACGACCGTGTCTTTCTTGGGCATGCCCTGACCGGCGGCGTCGCCATCGCGGGCATGTTTGCCTACATCGCAGGTTCGCCGTTCGTGTTCATCAAACTGTACGGTGTGCCTGCCGAGCACTACGGCTGGTTGTTCGGCACCAATGCCGCCGGGTTCATCCTGATGGCGCAAGTGAATGCGCGGTTGTTGGCCAGGCGCGGTCCAGCTGTACTGTTGTCGCGGGCGGTATGGGCATACGTGACGGCCGGGCTGGTTCTACTGGCGCTCAGCGCCCTGCATCCGGCCGCCTTGTGGCCGTTGTTGATACCGTTGTTCATAGGCATTGCCAGCCTGGGCGCGATTGTGCCGAATGCCTCGGCCTGTGCCATGAATGGTCAGGGCGCGCGGGCTGGGAGTGCTTCGGCATTACTGGGGTGCCTGCAGTTCAGTGTGGCGGCAGGTGCTGCGGCGTTGGTCAGCGCACTGGATGATGGCAGCGCCATACCGATGGCACTGGTGATCAGCTTGTGCGGCGTGATGGCCGTTGTGTTCTCTCAGGTCACACGCTGGCTGATGCTCAGCCGACCCGCTTGAGTGGATGCGGTGCCTGTAGGCGGGCTTGCAGCGTGGTGACGAAGGCCCGTGCTTCGGCTTCGCTGCGAAAGCTCACCACGTGCTGGTCGAGTTGCACTTGCCATGGGCTTCCGGATTTTGTAGCGACTGCTTTGACAACGATGTTCATCGCACCGACTCCACTTGGCAAGTAACAGGTGACATCAGTTTAGCGTTGGTGCACAGGGGGCGACATGACCTGGGTCATCAGGCTGACTGGCGGTCATGCCTATAGCTCGGAAACCTTCCAGCACATGCGTGCCTTTGGCCTGACCTCTTTTCCGCAAGGTATGAGCGCAACGCCGCTCAGTAAGCCATTGCCGTTGTCACAGGGCTCATGCAATGAGTGTTGCCGACAATTACCGGAGGCACGAGTGTTAGTTTCGTATAGGACGTCACTCCGCCCATCTTACAATTACAGACTATTTATCTGCGGGTTTAATGTACTCACTGCGTAGGCTTTGTTACGTCAGTGAAAGAACATAATTATTAAATGAAACGCTACGAGACATGGTTTTCGTGGCGTGAAGGATAGAGGGGTGAAAAGGCCGCTTATATCAACCGGCATTAATTTTGTTCAAGGTTGAGCGAAGCACAGAGTATTGCCGGCATAGCCTCGGGTTTAAGTGATTTTTGTTTCCATGCGCAGGCTTATACTGGCGTTGTCATCGTTTAACAGCGTGAGATGCTTCCATGGCAGGGAACGAACTGCGGGCCTCCCATCATTTGATTTCATCGATCTAGTAGTTGTCTGCGAAACAGTCGGCTCTCTGCGCTCACGGGAGCGGAGCATCGCTGTTGATAGTGTCCTGATCAATTGGCAAAGAGTGACTTTTTCTCGGGGAGTGAAGAGATGAAATCTGTTTCGAGTATAAGCAAAGTTGCAACCTTGCTGGCTGACCCAAAACGTAGCGCCATGCTCTGGGCGTTGATTGATGGGATGGCTCGGCCTTCGGAGGAACTGGCCGTAATGGCCGGGCTGACGCCCTCCTCGGCGTGCGCACATCTGGCCAGGTTGTCGGCCAGTGGCTTGTTGAAGCTGGAGGCGCGTGGACGTAAACGTTACTTCAAACTCGCAACGCCAGAGGTTGGGGCAGCCGTTGAGGCGCTGGCCAGTGTTCAGGTTCTCGGGCTTGAGGTGAAAGGCAGTGCTGCCGAAAAAGGCAACCCCAGCATTCCCTTGTCGATGCGTCGGGCACGTTTGTGTGGCGATCACCTGGGAGGCGAGTTGGCGGCCGATCTCTATCAGCGGTTACTTGACTGCGGGTGGTTGGAGTTGGTCGAGCAGCAGCTTGAAGTGACTCAGGAGGGGCGTGTGGAGTTTGCCCGTCTGGGCATTTACATTGAAGCGTTGGCTCAACGACAGCGCAAGATGGGCGTCCCGTGCAATTGTTGCAGTGAATGGAGTGAGCGGCGTCCGCATCTGGGCGGGGCGTTGGGAAGCAGCGTATTAAAACTGATTATCCAGTCTGGTTGGGTTCGCGTGAATGATGATTCACGCGCCTTGCATGTCACCTCAGCCGGTATGCACAAGATTCGTCAGATGGCTCAACCCGTCGTGGCCAAGGTGGCTGGCTGAAGGCCGTTATCCGTTAGTGTCGCGCGCTAGTTTGGGGTAGTGGCTGGACAGCCACTACCCCATCTGGGCTCAGGCCTTGATCAGACGTGCATCCAGGCTGTTCTGCGCCAGGCGACGGGCCTGGTCTTGGGTCATGCCCAGGTGGGTGTACAGGGCATGGAAGTTTTCCGTGACGTAGCCACCGAAGTAGGCCGGGTCGTCGGAGTTGACCGTGACCTTCACACCGCGCTCGAGCATGTCGAGAATGTTGTGATGGCTCATATGGTC
This sequence comes from Pseudomonas sp. FFUP_PS_473, assembly GCF_002858665.1. Taxonomy (NCBI): domain Bacteria; kingdom Pseudomonadati; phylum Pseudomonadota; class Gammaproteobacteria; order Pseudomonadales; family Pseudomonadaceae; genus Pseudomonas; species Pseudomonas sp. FFUP_PS_473. Next base: position 9,199 of record NZ_PJQQ01000033.1, on the reverse strand, counting down.
GAACACGCAGAGTTTGGTGTTGGACAGTGGGCAGACGGTCAGTGGAATTTGCTCATCGATGATGCGTTGCATCAATCGCTCGTCCTCGATGGCCCGAACCCCGTGGTCGATACGCTGGATTTTCAGCAAATCCAGTGCCTCCCAAATGTATTCCGGTGGGCCTTCTTCGCCAGCGTGGGCAACGGTCAGGAAGCCCTCGCTGCGGGCACGGTCGAATACCCGCTGGAACTTGCTGGGTGGGTGGCCGAGCTCCGAGCTGTCCAGGCCAACGGCAATGAATGCATCGCGAAAGGGCAGCGCCTGATCCAGCGTTTTCTGGGCTTCTTCCTCGCTCAGGTGACGCAGGAAACTGAGGATCAGGCCGCTGCTGATACCCAATTGCTTGCGGCCATCTTCCAGTGCGCGGCCAATGCCTCTGAGCACCACTTCAAAAGGAATGCCGCGGTCGGTGTGGGTCTGAGGGTCGAAGAACGGCTCGGTATGAATCACGTTCTGCGCCTTGCAGCGTTGCAGGTAGGCCCAGGTCAGGTCGTAGAAGTCCTGCTCGGTGCGCAGTACATCGGCGCCTTGGTAATAGAGGTCGAGAAACTCCTGCAGGTTGTTGAACGCGTAGGCCGCGCGCAGGGCTTCGACATCGTTCCAGGGCAGGGCAATCTTGTTGCGTTCGGCCAGGGCGAACAGCAACTCGGGCTCCAGCGATCCCTCCAGGTGCAGGTGCAATTCTGCTTTGGGCAGCGCGTTAAGCCAGTCGTACATAATCGTTTCTCTTCAGGTACAGATGCCGTCATTCTAGCGTGCCTGCACACTGCTAGGATGAGTGATCACGACAGTAATCCCATCGATGGCGCTGTATATGCCATCGATGAGAGCGTGCATTGGCTTCAGTTGCTTAGCCTGCCATCAACGCCGCTGCAGCCTGGCGATGGTTGGCGATGAGTGCTTTGAGGTCCAGGCCGTCGATGTGCCCATCGATGACACGCCAGCGGCCACCGACCATCACTCGATCAGCGCGGTCTGCGCCGCACAGCAGCAGGGCTGAGAGCGGATCGTGGCTGCCTGAGAAGCGCAGTTCGTCGAGTTTGAACAGGGCCAGGTCGGCCTGTTTACCCGGCGCCAGTTCGCCGATGTCGTTGCGCCCGAGCAATTGTGCAGAGCCTCGGGTTGCCCAGCCCAGTACCCGTTCCGGCGTAATGGCTTGCGCACCATAGCGCAGGCGTTGCAGGTACAGGGCCTGGCGAGTTTCCAGCATCATGTTGGAGGCATCGTTGGACGCAGAGCCATCCACACCCAGCCCGACCGGCGCACCGGCATTGCTAAGGTCCATGGTCGGGCAGATACCCGAAGCCAGGCGCATGTTGGAACTCGGGCAATGGCAGATGCCCGTGCCGGCTTTGCCGAGGCGGGCGATTTCATCGGGGTTGAAATGAATGCCGTGGGCCAGCCAGGTGCGTGGCCCAAGCCAGCCGACACTGTCCAGGTAGTCGACGGTGCGCAGGCCGAAGCGTTGCAGGCAGAAGTCTTCTTCGTCCAGGGTTTCTGCCAGGTGTGTATGCAGGCGTACATCCAGTTCTTCCGCCAGGCTGGCGCTGGCCTGCATGATTTCGCGGGTGACCGAGAAGGGCGAGCAAGGGGCCAGGGCAATCTGGATCTGCGCGCCGTCGCCGCGCTCATGGTAGTTGTGGATAAGTCGCTGGCTGTCCGCAAGGATCACTTCGCCCTGTTGCACAGTTTGCTGCGGCGGCAGCCCCCCATCGGCTTCGCCCAGGCTCATCGAGCCGCGTGTGAGCATCGCACGCATGCCCAGTTCCCGCACGCTTTCGACTTGCACATCGATGGCCTCTTCCAGGCCCTCGGGAAACAGGTAGTGGTGATCGGCTGCCGTTGTGCAGCCCGACAATAACAGTTCAGCCAGTGCAACCTGGGTGGCCACTTTAAGCCGCTCGGGGGTCAGACGAGCCCAGACCGGGTAGAGCGTCTTGAGCCAGGGGAACAGTGGCTGGTTGACCACCGGCGCCCATGCGCGGGTGAGGGTCTGGTAGAAGTGATGATGGGTGTTGATCAGCCCGGGCAGCAGCACGTGCTCGCGGGCATCGAAGATCTGATCGCAGGGGGCGGCGGGAGATTGTCCCAAGCCAAGAACTTCGTGGATACGGCCATTTTCGATCACCAGGCCGCCGCGGGCGTCAAGGGTGTTGGCGGTGAAGATGGCGAGGGGGTTTTTCAACCAGATACGGGTCGCAGGCATGGTGCCGGCTCCTCTGAAAGTGGGTTCAGGTTAGCCAGCTCAGTGTTGCCCTGTCTGCTGATCCAGGTCCGCCATGGAGGCGAGACCTGGAGTCTACTGTTTCAGCGGTGGTGATTCAATTCACCAGATCAGGGGCTCGCCTTTGTAGTTGATGAAATACAGGCCACCCCGGCCGCTGTTTGCCTTGACCTGTTCAACCATGCCACGGGTGCTGGTGGCGACATCAATTTCGGCACCTTCACCGCCCATGTCGGTCTTGACCCAACCCGGGTGCATGGCCAATACGGTCAGACCGGGGATTTCCAGGGGGCCGTAGAAACTGTTGATCATGGAGTTCAGCGCGGCCTTGCTGGCTTTGTACAAGGCCAGTTCTGGCGCATCGGGAATGCTGATACTGCCTAGGATTGAGCTCATGAAGGCGATCACGCCCCCGTCTGTCTTTACCTGATGGGCAAAGCGCTGGGCGACACGAATGGGCGCTACAGCGTTGGTCATGAACAGTTGACCGACCTCATCGAGGTTCGCGTGCTCAGCGTTCTGGTTGTCCGGGCCCTTGACGCCGGCGTTGATGAACAACAGGTCGAAGGTCTGCCCCTTGAGGCGCTGTTGAAGCGCGTCAAGTTGGGCGCTGCTGTTCATCTCCAGTGTCTCGACCTGAACATTCGACACTGCGTTCAGCGCAGCGGCTTTTTGCGGGTCGCGGACGGTGGCCACGACGTTCCAGCCTTCTTCGTTCAGACGCTGCACCAGGCCAAGGCCCAGGCCGCGTGATGCGCCAATGATCAATGCGTTTTTCTGGGTGCTCATGCGTAGGGTTCCTTTCAAGGAGGCGCACGGCATTGCCGCTCACACTGCAGGGTTGAGGGCATTTACCAATGCATGTGCCGAGGCTCATTTGGGAGTGGCCTTGAAGCATACTCCAGCCTTCAGCCAAGGTGCAGTTCGGTCGCGATGACGCGGCGGGGCGCCTTCGTCATGACGTTGCACTGAGTGTCAGGATTGTTCAAAAAACAACCAGCTTGCCACAGGCGTGACCGTTCAAGCGCTTGGCTAAGGCGTACACGGTTTATCCACAGGTTGCTCCACAGTATCTGTGTGCAAGGCGAAAACAGAGGTATAAGCGTCAGTGGGCAGTCTTCGATTGGCTATAAATCAACCTAAGCGTCTGATTTTCGGGCAATTGAAGCGCTGTCATCAAATATTGATCAAAATATGATCGTTTGCTTGCAGGCCACGTTTTAAAAGGGCTGTAGAGGAATGCTCAGAGCTTATCCACAGCCAGGCCCACAGTGGATGTGGGCAACTGTCAGGTACGTTCCAACAGGATCCGGCCGCGGCTGAGGTCCGCCAATTGGCGCTGGAGAGGCTCGATGTGCGCTTCGCCAAGGGCAATCTGCACGTCGACGCCATTGGCGGTGAATTTCTCATCCAGCACCAGGCCGTCGACTTCTGCGACGCGTAGTTTGAGCAGTGCCAGTTCGCTGAACGTGCAACTGCAGCGCAGGCCGACTCGGCTGACCAGGCGTCTTTTATCGGCCTGCTGCAGGCACTTGTTGGCGCCACCACCGTAAGCCCGTGCCAAGCCTCCAGTACCTAATTGAATACCGCCGTACCAGCGGATCACCAGCACAACGACCTGGTCGCAGTCCTGGGCTTCAATGGCGGCGAGAATTGGCCGGCCTGCGGTACCACCAGGCTCGCCATCGTCGCTGCTACGGTACTGCTGACCGATTTTCCAGGCCCAGCAGTTATGGGTTGCAGCCAGATCACTGTGTCGCTCAATGAATTGTTGAGCTTCAGTTGGGCTACTGATCGGGCCTGCGAGGGTAATGAAGCGGCTTTTACGGATTTCTTCGCGAAACTCGCAGGTGTCCAACAGAGTTGAAGGCATAAACGATGTTCAATTGGGAGGTGTCAGGCCACAGCCTTTGAGGATGATGTGGATAAGGTTGTTGCTGGCTTCTTCCATGTCCTGCTTGGTCAGGCGGCTACGGCCGGTGACCTGGCAGATCTGGGTCGCGAAGTCTGCGTAGTGCTGGGTACTGCCCCATAACAGGAAGATCAAATGTACTGGATCGACGGGGTCCATCTTGCCAGCGTCGATCCAGCTCTGGAAGACCGCTGCCCGCCCCTGGAACCAGGTGCGATAGTCCTGGTTGAAGTACTCGCTCAGGCACTGGCCGCCACTGATGATCTCCATGGCGAAGATGCGTGAGGCTTGTGGGTTGCGCCGCGAAAACTCGATCTTGGTGCGAATATAGTTGCTCAGCGCAACAGCGGGATCGTCATCGCTGTTCAGGGTGTTGAAGGTGCTGTCCCATAGTTCGAGGATGTTGCTCAGCACCGCAACGTAAAGCCCCAGCTTGTTGGTGAAGTAGTAGTGCAGGTTGGCCTTGGGCAGCCCGGCGTTCTGCGCAATGGTGTTCATGCTGGTGCCTTTGAAGCCATGGCGGGCGAACTCGTCTTCGGCGGCCTTGAGAATAGCTTGCTCGTTCTTTTGGCGTATGCGACCAGCAGGTTTGCCGGAGGCTGTCAGGCGATGCGCAGGGACTTCCAGGGTCATGGGGCGTTTCCGGAAAATACGAAGTAAATGCAGAGCAACAGATAACCCAGTCACGGCTATCAGGCAAGCATCTACCCGCTAAAAAACGCAATCTTCGTGTTTTTTTGGGTGTTTGGTACTGCTGTGCCAGCCTCTTAGCGGGTCGCGGCAAGGCTTTCCAGAAAGCTCTCCAGTACCAGGTGTGGTCGGCGGCCTTTACGGGTTACCCAGGACAACCCCAAATCATAAAAGCGTTCGCTGGCTTTGAGGGCTCGCAATCGTCCCTGTTGTACCCAGGAACTGGCGTAATGGTCTGGCAGATAACCGATGTAGCGCCCAGTCAGGATCAGAAAGGCCATGCCCTCGCGGTCCGAGGCACTGGCGGTGCAGTTGAGCACTTGATAGTGAGCCTGAATGTCGGCGGGCAAGCGAAACGTCGGTGCAATGGCGTCCTGGGTGTTCAGGCGTTCGTCGTCGAGCTGGCGATCGTCGACGTAGAACAATGGATGCCCCACGGCGCAGTAGAGCAGTGAGCGCTCGCTGTACAGTGGCTCGTACTCCAGCCCGGAGAGCGGGCTGGTTTGTGGTACCACGCCAACATGCAGGCTGCCGTCCAGCACACCTTGCTCGACCTGACTGGGTGCAATCATGCGGATCTGGATACGCACGTCGGGGCCACGATCCTTGAGTTGTGCCAAGGCATGGGTGATCCGCATGTGTGGAAGGGTGACCAGGTTGTCGGTCAGGCCGATGTTCAACTCGCCTCGCAGGTGCTGGTGCAGACCGTTGACTTCGGTGCGAAAACTTTCAAGTGCGCTGAGCAACTGAAGCGCAGATTGATAGACCTCGCGGCCTTCCTCGGTCAGCGAGAAACCGGCACGGCCCCGCTGGCACAAGCGCAAGCCAAGGCGTTGCTCCAGGTCGCTCATCTGCTGGCTGATTGCCGATCGACCAATGCCCAGTACGTTCTCGGCAGCCGAAAAGCCGCCGCACTCCACCACGCTGCGGTAGATCTTCAGCAAGCGAATATCGAAATCACTGACCTGGGCAAGGGGCTCCGGGCGACGGCTCATAGTTTAGTGCTCGGTTATCTAAAGATTAGAAAAGTAGGCTTTTTCAGACTTTATAGCCATGACAACTTAGCTGCAACAACACACATCACCCAATCGCCTTGCGAGGTTTGTCCGATGAACATGCCTGAACACGCACCGAACGGTCTGGCCAGCCAGCTCAAGCTGGATGCGCACTGGATGCCGTATACCGCCAACCGTAACTTCCAGCGTGATCCGCGCCTGATCGTCGCCGCTGAAGGCAGTTATCTGACCGATGACAAGGGCCGCAAGATCTACGACGCACTGTCGGGCTTGTGGACCTGTGGTGCGGGCCATACCCGCAAGGAAATCCAGGAAGCCGTGTCGCGTCAGTTGGGTGTCCTCGACTATTCGCCAGCCTTCCAGTTTGGTCATCCGCTGTCGTTCCAATTGGCCGAGAAGATCACCGATCTGACCCCGGGCAATCTTAACCACGTCTTTTATACCAACTCGGGCTCTGAGTGCGCCGACACCGCTGTGAAGATGGTGCGTGCCTACTGGCGCCTGAAGGGGCAGGCAACCAAGACCAAGCTGATCGGTCGTGCCCGTGGCTATCACGGCGTGAACATTGCCGGTACCAGCCTTGGCGGGGTGAATGGCAACCGCAAGATGTTCGGCCAGTTGCTGGACGTCGATCACCTGCCTCACACCGTGCTGGCCAGCAACGCCTTTACCAAGGGTATGCCTGAAGAAGGCGGTATCGCCCTGGCCGATGAGATGCTCAAGCTGATCGAGCTGCATGACGCCTCGAACATTGCTGCGCTGATCGTTGAGCCGCTGGCGGGTTCGGCAGGCGTATTGCCGCCACCGAAGGGCTACCTGAAGCGTTTGCGCGAGATCTGTGACCAGCACAACATTTTGCTGATCTTCGATGAAGTGATTACCGGTTTTGGTCGCATGGGGGCGAACTTTGGCGCTGAGGCCTTTGGTGTTACGCCAGACCTGATGTGTATCGCCAAGCAGGTCACAAACGGCGCCATTCCGATGGGGGCCGTGATTGCCAGTACTGAGATCTACCAGACCTTCATGAACCAGCCGACTCCCGAGTATGCAGTGGAGTTCCCCCATGGCTATACCTACTCGGCGCACCCAGTTGCCTGCGCGGCAGGTATTGCGGCCTTGGACCTGTTGCAGAAAGAAGGCCTGGTTCAGGCTGCCGCTGAGCTGGCACCGCACTTCGAGAGCGTGCTGCACGGCGTGAAGGGTGCGAAGAACATCGTTGATATTCGTAACTACGGCTTGGCGGGTGCGATCCAGATTGCTGCGCGTGACGGCGATGCCATCGTTCGCCCTTATGAAGCAGCGATGAAACTGTGGAAAGCCGGTTTCTACGTCCGCTTCGGCGGTGACACCCTGCAGTTCGGACCAACCTTCAACGCTAAGCCGCAGGAGCTGGACCGTCTGTTCGATGCAGTCGGCGAAGCGCTGAACCAGGTCGACTGAGCCCTTCTATATATAAGTAGCAGGCGCGGGCAGCCCCGCGCCTGGACTAGCACCCTCTCTGGAGTTCTGCATGAGCATTGTTCAACATTTGATCAACGGCGACCTGGTGTCTGGCGGCGAACGTACCGCCGAGGTCTTTAACCCGTCCACTGGCCAGGTTATCCACAAGGTAGCGTTGGCCAGCAAGGAAACGGTCCAACAGGCTATCGATGCCGCCAAGGCAGCGTTTCCGGCCTGGCGCAATACACCCGCGGCTAAACGCGCTCAGATAATGTTCCGCTTCAAGCAACTTCTGGAAAAGAACGAAGCGCGTATCTCCCAGTTGATCAGCGAAGAGCACGGCAAGACCCTGGAAGACGCCGCTGGTGAACTGAAGCGGGGTATCGAGAACGTTGAGTTTGCCTGTGCCGCACCCGAAGTACTGAAGGGTGAGTACAGCCGCAATGTCGGCCCGAACATTGACGCCTGGTCCGACTTCCAGCCGCTGGGTGTGGTTGCCGGCATCACTCCGTTCAACTTCCCAGCCATGGTTCCACTGTGGATGTACCCACTGGCCATCGTTTGTGGCAACTGCTTCATCCTCAAACCGTCTGAGCGTGACCCAAGCTCGACGTTACTGATTGCTCAACTGTTGCAAGAGGCTGGCCTGCCTGACGGTGTGCTCAACGTGGTGCACGGCGACAAGGTTGCCGTGGATGCCCTGATTGAAGCACCTGAAGTCAAAGCACTGAGCTTTGTAGGTTCTACGCCAATCGCGGAGTACATCTATAAAGAAGGCGCTGCCCGTGGCAAGCGCGTACAAGCGCTGGGTGGTGCGAAGAACCACGCAGTACTGATGCCGGATGCCGACCTGGATAACGCGGTCAGCGCACTGATGGGTGCCGCTTACGGTTCCTGTGGCGAGCGTTGCATGGCGATCTCGGTTGCCGTATGTGTCGGTGACCAGGTCGCTGATGCATTGGTGGCCAAGCTGGTGCCACAGATCAAGGCGCTGAAAATCGGTGCAGGCACTTCCTGTGGTCTGGACATGGGGCCGTTGGTTACCGGGCAGCATCGCGACAAGGTGGCAGGCTATGTGGAAGACGGTCTCAAGGCCGGTGCCGAACTGGTTGTTGATGGTCGCGGCCTGAGTGTCGCCGGTCATGAGGAAGGCTTCTTCCTGGGGGGCTGCCTGTTTGACCGCGTGACGCCAGAGATGCGCATCTATAAAGAAGAGATCTTCGGGCCAGTGCTGTGCGTCGTACGGGTTAAAAGCCTGGAGGAAGCAATGCAGCTCATCAACGAGCACGAGTACGGCAATGGCACATGTATCTTCACCCGCGACGGTGAGGCCGCTCGCTTGTTCTGCGACGAAATTGAAGTGGGTATGGTCGGTGTCAACGTGCCGCTGCCGGTACCGGTGGCTTACCACAGCTTTGGTGGCTGGAAGCGTTCGCTGTTCGGTGACCTGCATGCATATGGCCCGGATGGGGTGCGTTTCTACACCCGCCGCAAGGCAATCACTCAGCGCTGGCCACAACGCGCCAGCCATGAGGCTTCGCAGTTCGCATTCCCAAGCCTGTAAGTGCGGCTAGAAAGAGAGGGGAGGCCGTAAGGCCTCCCCTCTCTTGTTATGGCCTATTTGGGCGTGATACATAGAAATGTTACAGATAGTCCTTGACGTGCTGCTTTATATCTCTATAATTCGCCCCACTTCCGGCGCAGTCGAAACGGAAAACTCCTTGTTAATCAATGAGTTAGATGTTTAGTGATGGTGCTGGAAGTGCTTCGGTCGAATAGATCGGCAGCGGTGAAAAAGGTAGTTGACAGCGAGTTGAAACGCTGTAGAATTCGCCTCCCGCTAACGAGAGATCGAAGCGAGTCAAGTGGTTGAAGTTG
>NZ_PJQQ01000032.1:0-58824 GCF_002858665.1 Pseudomonas sp. FFUP_PS_473 | reverse complement strand
TCGGTACTCAGGTGACTGTATTGGGTAGACATGGCAACACCTTACATCAGGTGTTGCACTTGCTCCTTGAGGCCGCCCTGTTCACGTTTTACCGTGCTCGTTGTTGAATATTCAACTGCACTTGAAGGAGGCTCGGCTATGGGCGCTTCATCGCTGGTTTTTTCTTGGGTCAAATAGTTCGATGCCGCTATCTCCTGTGCGTGCTCTGTGGGTATTTCAGCATTGTCAGGGACATACAGTGATCGTGTGTTGAAATTTAATGTAAGAAAGAAAAGCAGTGTCAAGAAGGGCGGAAACCCTACAAGAAACCACGTGTAAATTTCTTGGCTGTCTTCACCGAGAAATGGCAGGGAGGCCAGCGCAGAGGCCTCAATGATTCCGGCGAAGATGGCGATGATGGTCAACGGACTTTTGGGTTCGGCGTTGCTCATGATTCAGTACCTTCTGCTCATTTTGGCGGAGATGCATGACGGGCCGCCATGCTCAGAAGGATCGCTCGAATAGTCCGTACAGGTGGGTAATTATGTGTTGTTTCAGGCAGCACGTAAGGCGGCTGTATGGGGTGATTTTTAAAGAGGACTACGAACTTCTATTAATCTAATGGCACTATGGGAAATTTCCTTCAACGATTGTGGCGTCGCTTCATAGGTTGTGACTTTGAATGATGATAGTGTTGTTTTACAGCGGATTTTACTTGCGTTTTCTTTGGCGGGTGCTGCTGTTTTCTGAGTTTGGCATTAATAAAATTTGTAGGAATTGTCCTATGATTTTGTAGGCCGTGTCTTTGAGTGTAAGTGCTTGGCGGGAGCAGAATGCAATATTTCGAATGAATGGGATATTGTGCGAGCTTAAAAACCGAACAGCAAAAATTTGGATTTGCCCATGAATAAAGTGCTGATCGTGGATGATCATCCAGTCATTCGTTTGGCTGTACGCATGCTGATGGAACGGCATGGTTACGAAGTCATTGCGGAGACGGATAATGGTGTAGATGCACTGCAACTTGCCCGGGAATATCTTCCCGACATTGTTATTCTGGATATTGGAATCCCTAAACTCGACGGGCTTGAGGTCATTACCCGCTTGGCCTCTACAGGGGAGGCGTTGAAGGTGCTGGTGCTGACATCCCAGGCGCCGGGGCATTTTTCAATGCGTTGCATGCAGGCGGGGGCTGCCGGTTATGTTTGCAAGCAACAGGATTTGACCGAGCTCCTCAGCGCAATCAAGGCTGTGCTGTCGGGCTACAGCTACTTTCCCAATCAGGCGTTGCATTCGGTTCGTTCCAATCTGGGAGGGGCCAGTGAAGCGGAGATGGTCGAACGCCTCTCAGGTCGGGAAATGATGGTGCTGCAACAATTGGCGCGCGGCAAAAGCAACAAGGAAATCGCCGATAGCATGTTCCTCAGCAACAAGACGGTCAGTACCTACAAGACGCGTTTGCTGCTGAAACTCAATGCCCGCTCCCTGGTCGATCTGATTGAGCTCGCTCAACGTAACGATCTGGTATGAAATGACGTTCAAAATAGCTTCCCGACCAGGAGGCTTTTTGATAACCCACTACTCGCCGCCCTGTTGATTAGGCGGCTGTTCGTTAAAGATCGAAGTCGTAGTCCGCCAACTGTTTCTGCAAACGGCGCTCTTCCAGCAGGTTGTCAATGGTGCGGCGTTTACTCAGATTGGTTTTTGTCGTCTCTACCGGAACATCCGCGACAGGCGAATCTTCGCTGGCAGTAAAGTCGTCATCCAGATCCAGGTCTTCTTTATCGGTGCTCATAAGTCACTCCACGGCAAGAGGGCCATTGGCGCACCTTATAACGAGATTCTCAGGTCCGGTAAAAAAGATTTTTTCAATCGGCTAATCAGCTTTTTCGCTATTTGCTCAATCGTCTGAAGTCTTGTGCTTGTAATCACACAGGTCTTCGATCCGGCAACTGCCGCAACGTGGCTTGCGCGCCTGGCACACATAGCGACCATGCAGGATCAGCCAGTGGTGGGCGTCCAGCAGGTAAGCCTTGGGTACAAACTTCAGCAGCCCCTTTTCAACCTCTAGAACGTTCTTGCCGGGGGCTATACCCGTGCGGTTGCTGACACGGAAAATATGGGTGTCGACAGCCATTGCGGGTTGTCGGAAGGCGGTGTTGAGCACCACGTTAGCGGTTTTTCGACCCACCCCAGGCAGTGCCTCAAGGGCTTCACGGTTATCCGGCACCTGACTGCCATGCTTTTCCACCAGTAATCGGCAGGTTTCGATAACGTTTTTCGCTTTGCTGTTGTACAGGCCAATGGTCTTGATGTACTCCGACAGCCCCTCGACGCCTAGTGCGTATATTGCCTCTGGAGTATTGGCCACCGGGAACAGGCGTGCAGTGGCCTTATTGACCCCAACGTCGGTAGCCTGTGCGGACAGGATGACCGCAATCAGCAGCTCGAAGGGCGATGTGTAGGCAAGCTCGGTCTTCGGTTCCGGATTGTCTTCATGCAGCCTGCGAAATATTTCCAGGCGTTTTGTAGCATTCATGGGTCAGCGAATTCCTTGGCAGCTAGAGGGCGCACGTCGGCGCCAGGTCCTATTGTACAGGGCGAGCAACAGGCCAAGAAGGAACAGGGCCCCGGGGGTGAGATGGGCCAGGCGCATCCCGCTGCCCATCAGCTCACGAGCCACACCCAGGATGATGCAGAGTGCAGCGAACCCGAGTAACAGGCTCAGCGGGGGGCGCCAGCTTTTGGCGTGTACCAGCGCATGCTCGAACAGCACGCACTGCAGCGCGATCAGTGCGGTGTAAAGGCCCAGGCTCTGGTAAAGCACCAAGGCGTAGGCGCGTAGGCTCAGTTCCAGGCAGGTGACGATTGTCGCAGCCAAAAGCATGCTGGCGACTTCTGCGCCGATACCCGTCAGTAGCCGCCTCAGGGGCGTCATACCGAGGCGATGCAACAATATTGCCAGTAGGCTGAGCGCTGCTATCGAAGCGCCCTGCAGGAGCGTTTGCGTGGCGCCCAGCAGCGGTGCCAGGCTTAGGCCGGCAAGCCAGTGTCTATTCATCGGTGGCCCCTTCGAGTAGGTCTTTGGCATGCTCATCGAAGTAGCGCAGGGCGTCATGTAGCGCCTGGATCACGGCGCGAGAGGTCACACTTGCGCCGGCCAGTTGGTCGAACTGGCCATTATCGCGTTTCAGTGCCCAGGCGGCATCGGGCGTAGTTGTGAGCCCATGGCCGATGAAGTGTTGCAGCCAGGTGTTGCCGGGTTCTACAAGCTGTGCGCCAAGACCCGGGGTTTCCTGTTGTTGCAGGACTTTCAGGCCCATTAGCCGGCCGCTGGGATCTATGGCAATCAGTATGTCCAGCGCGCCGCCGTAGCCCTGCGTACGACTATGCAGTACCACGGCGCTCGGCTGCCCGCCAAGAAGCGCGCGGTAGCCTGCACGCAGTGTGCTGTGTGCCAGGCGGGTATCGCTCAGGCGGATGGGGTGTTGCAAGGGGCTATTGTCATAGGACTCAGCGGGCAGCACGCTTAGCCATGTCTGTGCCTTGAGTTGTTCCTGTGCGACCCTGATCGGCGCGGCAGCGTAGTGATGCCAGGTCATGCTGACCGCGACTGCCAGTAACGCAAGGGCAGCCAGCAGCATGCCGCTGCGCAGACCTGTACGCTTCATGTTGCCTCCCGTTCCCAGCGGCCGGCCCAACGTTCAATGGCTGGCACCGCAAGGTTCATCAGCAGCACTGCGAACGCTATGCCGTCGGGGTAGCTGCCCCATGTTCTGATCAGGTAGATCAATACCCCGACTCCCGCGCCGAACAGCAAGCGGGCCTTGGGGCTCCTGGGGCCGGACACCGGTTCTGTGACAATGAAGAACGCCGCGAACAGGGTTGAGCCGGATAACAGGTGCAGCAGTGGCGAGCCGTGGGAGTCGGAGCCCGAACCGTTCCAGCAGAACAAACTGATGATAAACAGACTGCTCAGCAGCCCTATGGGCGCATGCCAGCTGAATACCTTGCGCTGGAGCAGGAACATGCCGCCCAGCAAGAAGCCAAGGCTGGCCCACTCGGTGCCTTTACCGCCGAAATGGCCAAATCCGGGGTGCTGGGCGAACAACTCATCCATGGTCAGGCTTCTGTTGTTGCGCAAGCCATCCAGTACGGTGGCCTGTACCCAAGCGTCGGGTTGAGTGTTGCTGGCAATACCAAACACCTGGTGCAGGCTGCTGCCAAGGTCCAGCGGTTGGGGGGCAGGCCACTGGGTCATCGCAACCGGGAACGACAGCAAGACCAGGGCATAGCCAAGCATGGCGGGATTGAATGGATTCTTGCCCACGCCGCCGTACAGGTGTTTGCCTATCGCAATCGCGCTACTGGCAGCGATCAGCGGCAACCACCAGGGCGCATAGGCGGGTAGTGCAATGGCCAGCAATGTCGCGGTGACCAGGGCGCTGCCGTCGCTTAACGCGACCCGAACAGGGCGCTGCATCAGCATGAGCAAGCCGGCCTCGGTTGCCAGCGCACCGACGCTGGTCAGTAGCAGGTTGAGCAGCAAGCCCCAGCCGTGCAACCAGAGCAACGCCAGCAGCCCTGGGGCGCAGGCCAGCAGCACCAGCCCCATGGCGGTGCGCAGGCGCTCGCTGACATCAGCCGCGGCCATGCTCGCTCACTGCCTGTAGCGATTCAAGGTGCGCTTGCGCAGCCTGAGATTCTCGCTCCAGTTCCAGTAATTGGGCATGCTGGGCATCGCTTGGGGTTTCACCGAACGCTGTACGGGCCTTGTTCAGCTGGGCGCGACTCATGGCTGCGGCGATCTTCGCCTGCTTCAGGGCCGCATCGGCTGCGGCGATCTTTTGAGCCTTGACGCGTTCGATGGCGGCCTTGATTGGGTCATCGGTTGCCGTTTCGGCCGTGGCATTGGCCGCAGGGCGTTGGCTGCGGGCAAGGCGTTCGGCTTGTTTGCGAGCCTCGTCACGCTGCAGGCGTGCGTTGCGTTGCTCGTAACGGTGCCTGGAGTGGTCACGCTTGGCGGTTCGTGCAGCCCGTTGCTCGGCATCGGTTGCCAGCCCGCCAACGATGGGGATGATTGCGCTGTTCGCCGGTAAGGGCAGCAAGTCGATGCAGTCGACCGGACAGGGCGCAACACACAGGTCGCAGCCGGTGCATTCGGTGCTGATGACCGTGTGCATCAGTTTGGCTGCGCCGACAATCGCATCCACCGGGCAGGCCTGGATGCATTTGGTGCAGCCGATACATTCCGCTTCCCTGATGTAGGCGACCTGAGCCGGTGCACTGCCGCGCTCGGGGTCCAGCGCCAGAATCGGTACGTCAAGCAGCTCGGCCAGGGCGGCGATCGTTTCGTCGCCGCCTGGTGGGCATTTGTTGATGGCCTCGCCTTTGGCCAGGCCTTCTGCGTATGGGCGGCATCCGCCGTGGCCGCATTTGCCGCATTGGGTCTGTGGCAGCAGGGCGTCGATGCGTTGAATCAGACTCATGATGTAAACAATCCGTTGAGGCCGAGAAAGGCCATGGCCATGATACCGGCGCCAATCAGCTCCAGTGGCAGGCCGCGAAAGGACTCGGGTATGGCGTCGTTGTCGAGGGTACGCTGTCTAAGGTCGTCGAGCAGTATCAGTACCAGCCAAAAGCCCAGGCCGCTGCCTATGCTCAAGGCTATGACCTGCAGCACGTCGAGTTCAGGGCTACTGGCGGTGAGGCTCAGCGCCAGCACGCCGGCATTGCCAAGCAGCAGAGGCTTCAGACCCGTCTGCGGCAGTTGGGGCTGCCAGCGACTGACAAGGGTAAGCAGTGGCGTGATCAGTACGATGCACAATGGCAGGAACACGAACAGGCGCAGATAGTCCATCTGCAAGGGCAGGAGCAGGTAGCGATAGAGGAGCTGACCGATCAGGGTGCTGCTCAGCATCAGCAGGCCGGTGGTCAATCCCAGTGCATGGATCTTGTGTCGGTCTGCAGCGCCATCAATACGCAGGGCGGGATCAAGGGCCAACCCCTGGTGCAGGACGATGTTGTTGATCAATGCAGCGCCGATGAGCGTAACGATCAGTTCTGTCATTGGAGGGCCGAAAAATCAGGGCTGTCAGCCATTATCCGGCAACGACGAAGGGAAGAGAACGCCCCGGCCTGAGATGACCGGGGCGGATATCACTTATTTGATGCGTTGACCCGGTTTTGCACCGCTGTCCGGGCTCAACAGGTAGATCTCTTCACCGCCAGGGCCGGCAGCCATTACCATGCCTTCGGAGATGCCGAAGCGCATTTTGCGTGGTTTCAGGTTGGCGATCATCATGGTCAGCCGACCTTCCAGCTTGGCCGGGTCCGGGTAGGCCGACTTGATGCCGGAGAACACGTTGCGCTGTTCGTCACCGATGTCCAAGGTCAGGCGCAGCAGTTTGTCGGCACCTTCCACTGCTTCGGCCTTGAGGATCAAGGCAACACGCAGGTCGACCGCCGCAAAGGCGTCGAAGTCGATCTCCGGCGACAGTGGATCCTTGGCCAACTCGCCGTTGCCAGTTGCTACGCTGGTCTGTGTCGCTTCCAGGTCTTCTTTGCTGGCAGCCGTCATGGCCTCGACCTTGAGCGGGTCGATACGGCTCATCAGGGCCTTGAACGGGTTCAACTTATGGTTGACGAGGCGGGTCTGATGATCGGCCCAGGTCAGCGGGGCAACGTTCAGGAACGCTTCGGCATCGGCGGCCAGTACTGGCAGCACCGGCTTGAGGAAAATCACCAGTTGGCGGAACAGGTTAACGCCTTGGGCGCAGATCGCCTGGACTTCTTCCTGCTTGCCTTCCTGCTTGGCCAGTGACCAAGGTGCCTTGTCGGCAATCCAGGCGTTTGCGCGGTCGGCCAGGGCCATGATCTCGCGCATGGCGCGGGCGAAATCGCGGTTCTCGTAGGCTTCGGCAATGCCGGGTGCGGCGGCCAGGAAGGCTTCGGTCAGTTCCGGTGCTGCGTCGCCATCGACCATCACACCGTCGTTGCCCTTGTGGATGAAACCGGCGCAACGGCTGGCAATGTTCACCACCTTGCCAACCAGGTCGGAGTTGACCTTCTGTACGAAATCTTCGAGGTTCAGGTCGAGATCGTCCACGCCGCGGCTGAGTTTGGCGGCGTAGTAGTAGCGCAGGTATTCCGGCGACAGGTGATCCAGGTAGGTGCGGGCCTTGATGAAGGTGCCGCGCGACTTGGACATTTTCTGGCCGTTGACCGTCAGGTAGCCATGGACGTTGATGCCGGTAGGCTTGCGATAGCCGGCGCCTTCGAGCATGGCAGGCCAGAACAGGGCGTGGAAGTTGACGATGTCCTTGCCGATGAAGTGGTACAGCTCGGCTTTCGAGTCCTTGTTCCAGAACGCGTCGAAGTCGAGCTCCGGGCGGCGTTCGCAGAGGTTCTTGAAGCTGGCCATGTAACCGATCGGCGCATCCAGCCAGACGTAGAAGTATTTGCCTGGCTCGTCCGGGATCTCGAAGCCGAAGTACGGTGCGTCACGGGAGATGTCCCACTCCTGCAGGCCGGCATCGAGCCATTCGGCGATCTTGTTGGCTACCGCGTCCTGCAGGGTGCCGCTGCGGGTCCAGCTCTGCAGCATGGCCTGGAAGTCTGGCAGCTTGAAGAAAAAGTGCTGGGAGTCTTTCAGTACCGGTGTGGCGCCGGAGATTGCCGACTTGGGGTTCTTCAGTTCGGTTGGTGCGTAGGTGGCACCGCATTTCTCGCAGTTGTCACCGTACTGGTCTTCTGCCGCGCATTTCGGGCAGGTGCCCTTGATGAAGCGGTCGGCCAGGAACATTTTCTTGTCCGGGTCGAAATACTGGGTGATCGAGCGGGTTGCAATGTGCCCGGCGTCGCGCAACTTCAGGTAGATATGGCTCGACAGCGCCCGGTTCTCTTCGGCGTGGGTCGAGTGGAAGTTGTCGAAGTCCACCAGGAAGTCAGCAAAGTCGCTGCTGTGCTCAGCTTGCACCCCGGCAATCAGTTGCTCGGGAGTGATGCCTTCTTTTTCGGCGCGCAGCATGATTGCCGAGCCGTGGGCATCGTCAGCGCAGACATAGATGCACTGGTTACCGCGAAGCTTCTGGAAACGCACCCACATGTCGGTCTGGATGTATTCGAGCATGTGGCCAAGGTGGATGGAACCGTTGGCATAGGGGAGGGCGCTGGTGACTAGAATCTGGCGTGGCTCGGACATGGGGGCTCGGCTACTTTCGGCTACAAGAGATGAAACGGAGATCGGTCACTATAAAACGCCGGGAAATATATTTCACCCCGTGCACGTATCTGGGCGTGTTTCACGGGTTAGCATAGTGACCTGTTTTGCTCAGTCTTTTATCGGGAGTCTCCATGAGTGCCGTCACTCGCGCAGCCGTCGAATCCGTCCTTCGTCAATACACCGACCCTTACCTGAACCAGGATCCGGTCAGCGCTGGCTGTGTCCAGGCCATCGATATCCAGGGCGAACGCGTCAGCGTGAAGCTGCAACTGGGCTATGCCGCCGGGCTGTTCAAGAAAGGGTGGGCGCAGGTGCTGCAGACCGCCATCGAGGGGGTGGAGGGTGTCGCTGCGGCCTCGGTCGAGATCGACTGCGTGATCGCCGCACACAAGGCCCAGGCGCAGATTCCGGGGTTGGCCAACGTCAAGAACATCGTTGCGGTAGCCTCCGGCAAGGGCGGCGTCGGCAAGTCGACAACAGCTGCCAATCTGGCGCTGGCGTTGGCCCGCGAGGGTGCCCGTGTGGGTATTCTGGATGCGGACATCTATGGTCCGAGCCAAGGTGTGATGTTTGGCATCCCTGAAGGCACCCGACCGAAGGTCAAGGATCAGAAATGGTTCGTGCCACTTCAGGCTCACGGTGTTGAGGTCATGTCCATGGCATTCCTGACCGACGACAACACACCGATGGTGTGGCGCGGCCCGATGGTCTCTGGCGCCTTGCTGCAGTTGGTGACACAGACCGCATGGGACAATCTGGATTACCTGGTGATCGACATGCCGCCGGGCACTGGCGATATCCAATTGACCTTGGCGCAGAAGGTGCCGGTGGCGGGTTCGGTTATTGTGACTACGCCTCAGGATCTGGCCCTGCTGGATGCCCGCAAAGGTGTGGAAATGTTCCGCAAGGTGAACATTCCGGTGCTGGGTGTGGTTGAGAACATGGCCGTACATATCTGCTCGAACTGTGGTCATGCCGAGCACCTGTTCGGTGAAGGCGGTGGCGAGAAGCTGGCGGCACAGTACGGGGTCGAGTTGTTGGCGTCATTGCCGTTGTCGATGCTGATTCGCGAGCAGGCTGATAGCGGTAAACCAACAGCCATCGCCGAACCCGAGAGCCAGATCGCCATGGTGTACCAGGAACTGGCTCGTCAGGTCGGTGCACGGATCGTGCTGCAGGAAGCCGCAACCCCGGCGATGCCGAGCATCACCATCAGCGAAGACTAATACCTGTAGGCGCCGGCGATACTATCGCCGGCAATGCCGGTTATTTCAGTGCCGGGCAAACTGAGGGCATAAAAAAACCCCGCCTGTTGAGGGCGGGGTTCTTTCAAGCTAAAAAGCGGAAGTTAGATAACTTCTACTTCTTCAGCCTGCATGCCTTTCTGGCCGCGGGTAGCGACGAAAGAAACCTGCTGGCCTTCTTTCAGGCTCTTGAAGCCGTCAGCCTTGATGGCTTTGAAGTGTACGAACAGGTCGTCACCGGATTGTGGAGTGATGAAGCCGAAGCCTTTTTCATCGTTGAACCACTTAACGGTACCGGTTTGGCGATTGGACATTGGATGTCTCCTTGGACAAAGTTAACTACGGTTCAGGAAACGCCCTGGCCGAGACTGAGTGCAAAGAGCAGGAAAATTCATGAAGATGTGTTGATCGAAATCTTGCATCAGGTAGAGATTCTCAGTGACATTGTGCAGCACAGTGACGTCACCTTAACCCTTTTTCCAGAACGTGCCAATGGTCTTGTTGAGCTTTCGCACAAATGCATGACTGACGGTGCATGTTGCGCCTGTCCAAGTGCCATCCGGCCGCTATCTGGCGGCCACCGCTGCACGGAACTTTGAACCCGGCGCCCGGCCCGGTAAGATGCGCATCAGATTTTTTCACCTCGCTATTTTCAGGACACCGCCATGAGCATCAAATCGGACAAGTGGATTCGCCGCATGGCGCAAGAGCACGGCATGATCGAGCCTTTCGTCGAGCGCCAGATGCGCGGTGAGGGTGCCGACCGGCTGATCTCCTTTGGCGTCTCCAGCTACGGCTACGACGTGCGTTGTGCCGACGAGTTCAAGGTGTTCACCAACATCAACTCGGCGACCGTCGATCCGAAAAACTTCGACGCCGGCAGTTTTGTCGACATCAAAAGTGACGTTTGCATCATTCCGCCGAACTCCTTCGCCTTGGCACGCACGGTCGAGTACTTCCGTATTCCTCGCAATGTGCTGACCATTTGCCTGGGCAAGAGCACCTATGCCCGTTGCGGCATCATCGTCAACGTAACGCCGCTGGAGCCGGAGTGGGAAGGTCACGTCACCCTGGAGTTCTCCAACACCACGACGTTGCCGGCCAAGATCTACGCCAATGAGGGCGTGGCACAGATGCTGTTCCTGGAGTCAGACGAAGAGTGTGAGGTGTCGTACAAGGACCGTGGTGGCAAGTACCAGGGCCAGCGTGGCGTGACCTTGCCGCGCGCCTGAGGCGACAAAGCGAGGGAATTCCGGGTGTATGCTGTACTCCAATGAAGGCCGCCGGCGCACACTACGTGTACCGGCCCTGATTGGGAGTGACTGATGAAAATCGACCCGACCCTCAGCGCCAAGCTGGCGATACTGCAGCCCAACCAGGTTGGTGTGCTGGCATGGTCGCTGCTTGCGCACCCACATCCTGTCAGTGCAGGCGGGATCCCCGGCCAGCCGGATCCCGACACCCCGAATACCCCTGAACCGGGCACGCCACAGCCGATGGAGCCGGGCGAGCCGACGTTGCCTGACGAGCCGCCGCCAGCGCCTGTGGCCTGAGCCGTCGTCCCTTCACGTGACCTTACTTCAGGTTGCCGCTGAGGAACTGACGCAGGCGTTCACTTTTCGGGGCTCCCAGTACCTCCTGCGGCGACCCTTGTTCCTCGACCAGCCCTTTGTGCAGGAACAGAACCTGGCTTGAGACTTGCCGTGCGAAGGCCATCTCGTGGGTGACCATGATCATGGTGCGACCTTCCTCGGCGAGCCCCTGAATTACCCTGAGCACCTCGCCAACCAGTTCCGGGTCGAGCGCGGAGGTCGGTTCGTCGAACAGCATCACTTCCGGCTCCATGGCCAGCGCACGGGCGATGGCCACGCGCTGTTGTTGACCGCCGGAGAGAAAGGCCGGGAATTGCTCCGCCAGTTGCGGGGCGAGGCCTACTTTGTTCAGGTACTTCCGGGCGCGTTCCTCTGCTTCGTGTTTGCTCACCCCGAGCACGCGGCGTGGCGCCATGCTGACGTTCTCCAGCACGGTCATGTGGCTCCACAGGTTGAAGTGCTGGAATACCATGGCCAGCCGTGTGCGGATTCGTTGCAGCTCATCAGGATCGGCGACGTGCATGCCGTGACGGTCATGACGCATTTCAACGGGTTTGCCATCAAGGGTCATACGACCATCATCAGGCTGTTCCAGAAAGTTGATGCAGCGCAGGAAGGTGCTCTTGCCCGAGCCACTGGCGCCGATCAGGCAGATGACATCACCCGCGTTGGCTTTTAGCGAAACACCCTTCAAGACATGATGTTCGCCATAGCTTTTGTGCAGGTCTTCGATTGTCAGTTTGTACATGCGCGGCTCTCAAGGCGATAACAGGTAGCCGCTGCGGTAGGCCTCACGACCTGCCACGTGGGCAATGACCATGCCGGCAGTCGCCATGCGCCGTAACGAGCGCGCATAGAGCAGGCCGGGTTGCGTGTTACATACTGGGGTTACGCGATCGTTGAGCGGGTCGATGACCTCGGCGATCAGCTCGCCTGCCTGCAGGTATTGGCCCGGTTTGGCGTGGAACACCAATAGTCCCCCCAATGGTGTTGCCACCGGCTCTACGCCTGCCAGCGGCGTGGCGGGGTAGCGCAGCGCGGGCAGTGGGGCCGCTTCGCCTTCGATGGCACCGGCATGTACCAGGTAGCGCAGGATCGCTTCACAGTCTGTCTGGGCCAGTGGGTGGCTGACGTCGCTTTGACCCCGTAGCTCTACCGTGACGGAGAAGCTGCCTTGGGGGATCGGGTAATGCTTGCCGAAGCGCTGTTGCAGTTGCCACCAGACAAGGGTGAAACACTCGTCGAAGGATTGGCCGCCGGAGTCGGTTGCCAGCAGGCTGGCCTGGGCGCCAAGGTAGCGCGACAGCGGCTCGACCTTCGGCCAGGCCTCTGGCGTGGTGTACAGGTGTTCGACGGCCTCGAAGTCGCAGTGCAGATCGAGGACCATATCGGCATCGCATGCAAGGCGCTGGAGGGTCAGGCGCTGCGACTGCAGGGGGGTCAGGGCTGAATGCTCTTCCAGGGCCCGGCGCAGGCTTTGACGGATCAGCTCGATGTTGTGTTGTGCATCCTGCGTCAGTCTGGCCTCGATCTGATCGCCGATCACATCGCTGAGATCGACGAAGTTTCGATTGAAGTTTTCCCCGCTTTGCAGCTCGTAGCGGCCCAGTGGAACGTCCATGAGCACTTGTTCGAGGCCCACCGGGTTGGCAATGGGTACCAGAACGATTTCTTGTCGCAGGCGCCCCTGGGTTTCCAGTGTGCTCAAACGCTGCTTCAAGTGCCAGGCCACCAGCATGCCGGGCAGTTCGTCGGCATGCAGTGACGCCTGGATATAGATTTTACCGGCGCCTTTGGGGCCGAAATGGAAGCTGTGGATTTGCCGGGCGATACCTGGTACCGGGGCCAGGATTTCGTGGGTTTTGTGATGCATGAACAGTCCTAGTGAGCAGGGCCTAGAAAGGCCAGCCAGCGTCGTTCGGCCAAGCGGAACAGGCCCACAAGGGCGAAGGTCACGCTCAGGTAGATCAGTGCAGCGATACCGAACGACTGAAATGTCAGAAATGTAGCCGAGTTGGCGTCGCGGGCGACCTTGAGGATGTCCGGGATCGTGGCGGTAAAAGCCACGGTGGTCGAGTGCAGCATCAGGATCACCTCATTGCTGTAGAACGGCAGCGAGCGCCTAAGGGCCGACGGCATGATGATGTAAGCATAGAGTTTCCAGCCGCGCAGGCCATAGGCTTTGGCTGCCTCTACCTCGCCATGGGCCATGCTGCGGATTGCTCCGGCGAAAATCTCCGTGGTGTAGGCGCAGGTATTCAGGGCAAACGCCAGGATGGTGCAGTTCATCGCGTCGCGAAAGAAACTGTCGAGCAACGGTTGCGCGCGCACGGCCGCGATGCTGTAGATGCCGGTGTAGCAGATGAGCAGTTGGATATATAGCGGGGTGCCACGAAACAGGTAGGTGTAGAACTGTACCGGCATGCGGATCCAGAAAGGCCGCGAAACCCGTGCGATCGACAAGGGAATGGAGACGAGAAAGCCGATCAGCAGCGAGGCCGAGAGCAGCCACATCGTCATCGCCAGCCCAGTGATATGGGTGCCGTCTGTGTAGAGAAAAGCACGCCAGTATTCCTGCAGCAGTTCGATCATCGTAGTGCCTCCCGGGTACCTGCGTTGTAGCGCCGTTCAAGCCAGCGCAGGGCAACGTTCGAGGCACTGGTGATCATCAGGTAGATCAACGCCGCCAGCACCAGGAAGTAAAACAGCTGATAGGTACTCTTGCCGGCGTCCTGGGCTGCCTTGACCAGGTCGGCCAGGCCGATGATCGACACCAGTGCGGTGGCCTTGAGCATGACCATCCAATTGTTGCCGATACCCGGCAAGGCATAACGCATCATTTGCGGAAAGACCACAAAGCGAAAGCGCTGGAAGCGTTTGAGTCCATAGGCTGTCGCCGCTTCGACCTGGCCACGGGGAACCGCGAGAATCGCACCGCGAAAGGTTTCGGTGAAGTAGGCGCCATAGATGAAGCCCAAGGTGATGACCCCGGCCGCGAACGGGTCGATCTCGATGTAATCCCATTCCAGCGCTTCGGTCAGGCTGGTCAGCCAGGTTTGCAGGCTGTAGAAAATCAGCAGCATCAGCACAAGATCGGGTATTCCACGAATCAGTGTGGTGTAGACCTGAGCGGTAATCCGTAGCACGCGTACGGAAGAGAGTTTGGCGCTGGCGCCGAGCAGGCCCAGGCCGACGCTGACCAGCAGTGACATCAGCGACAGATTGATGGTCATCCAGGTGCCTTTTAACAGCAGTGGGCCGAAACCCTTCAAGCTGAATGCCGAGAGCCCCAGATGCTGCAGCAGGTCTTCGAACATGACATGACCCTATGGCCGTGGTGAAAAAACAGTATTCGGCAGTGCAGGAGCCGACGGCACTGGCGATTCAGGCGTATGCACTGAACCGCCAGTGCGCAGGAGCCTCCCTTGGCAAGGCCGGCTTCTGCGGCTTACTTGCCGCTGTACAGGTTCAGGTCACCAAAGTGTTTTTTCTGCAGTTTTTCGTAGGTGCCATCATCGTGTAACGCTTTGATACCTTTGTTGAGGAGTTTTTGCAGCTCGCTGTTACCTTTGCGGATACCGATGGCTGTCTTGGACGGTAGCAGTTCGCTGTCTACGGGCTTGCTGACTTCATAGCCGCTGCCCTGTGGGGTTTTCAGGAAGCCCAGTTCAGCCTGCAGCATGTCCTGGATCGAGGCATCGAGGCGTCCAGAGATCAGGTCGGCGTAAACCTGATCCTGGTTTTGATAGGCCTGGGTCTTCACCCCGGCCTTGTCCAGAACGGCCTTGGCGTAGGCTTCCTGAATGGTGCCTTGTTCATAGCCGACGGTCTTGCCGGCCAGTGAGGCCGGGTCGGCGCTCAGGCCTGCGCCTTTCTTGAAAACCAGCGAGGTTGGGCCGGAGAACAGTTCATCGGAGAAGTCGATCGCTTTTTCTCGAGCGGGCGTGACTGTCATCGACGAGATCACACCGTCGAACTTGTTGGCCTTGAGGCCCGGAATCATGCCGTCGAAGTCACTTTCAACCCACTTGCATTTGACCTTCAACTCCGCACAGATCGCATTGCCCAGATCAATATCGAAGCCCACCAGGCTGCCATCAGCGGCCTTGGATTCAAACGGTGCGTAGGAAGGGTCGACGCCGAAGCGCAACTCCTTGTACTCCTTGGCCATAGCAGTGTTAGCGGCCAGGCACAATGCAAGTGCGGAAAGCGTCAGCCATGCTTTTTTCATTGTGTTGTCCTTGCGTCCGAGGGGGTGCTTTAAGTGTGTCCCGGCCGTTACCGACCGAAGTGAGACATCAATGTGATAGCAAATTTCGCACCATATCTGCGCATGGCCTTAGCAGGCGCTGAACCAGGCCTGTCGCAAGGAAACTGTAGTGCCTTTAATGCCCAGGAATGGAACAGGGTAAGAGGCAAGGCGCACCGAGAGCGCCTGACTGTTGCTTTCAGGCCTCAATAGCGTGCGTCGACCGCTTTCCCATTGGGGCAGTCTTTGATGTTTTTTGATGTGAGTATCAGGCACAAAGCCGAGGCCAAGCTGGCCCCGGCTTTGTGGGGGGATGCGCCGTGGTGCGCCCTTGATCGGGGCAAGGGCGCAAGGCAGTTATGAGGCTATCGACCCGGCACCAAGGTCAGGCGTTTGCTGCCATAGGCACGTTCGAAGTTTTGTGTCTGCATCGGGAAGCTGACGTAGCGGCCTTTGAACCAGGCATCCAGCCCGTCGGCAAAGTGGCTGCTGGCTGGGTTGCCCGACTGCCCGCTGCTACTGATGCCTTGCAGGGGTTCGGCCAGGCCGAAATCCACCACCATGCGCATGGACGGCATCAGGCGCGCATTGAAGTCCTGCCCCCAGGCATAGGCTGAACTGTTCAGCGTGGTGTGGTCTCCGCCTGCGGCCAGCGGCCCACGGTTGAGCGTATCGCCCAGGCCATGGAAGCTGGCGACCGGCCAACGGTACTGATGCAGCTTGCCCCATTGCCAGGTACGGTGGTCGCTACCCATTTCGCGCTCACCGACGTTGATCGCAGCCGCCAGGCTACGCGCAAGAATCGTCGGTTTGTCCTCTTTCTGCGCGGTGTTGCGGTCATCCCAGAATAGGCTGTCGTCACGTCCGAGCAAATGATCGGCCTGTGCCGAGTAGGAAAGCCGGGCGTTACTGATAAAGGCCTGCCAGGCAGCACCGCTCTCTGGGCCCAATTCGTCGAGGAAGGTCAGTTTGGCACTTTCCTGCAGGAACAACTGGTACAGCGCTGCGTCAGCCGAGGTGGCACTGAGACGGCCATCAAAGGCCATCAGGCGGTCGTAGGCTTCGCGGGCCTTGGCGCGTTGATCCTGAGGCAGGGCGTCGATAGCCTGTTTCAAAGGCTGTGCCATGCCCGGCGCCTGGAACATGCTTTTGAGCTTGGCAGCGAACAGTGTGGTCTGGTCGTTCTGCATGGTCATCAGGCTACGGCTGTCATGTTTGCCGTTGGCTGCCATCTGCGCCAGGCGTTCCGCACGCTCGGGGTAGTACCAAGTGTTGGACAGTTGCATGCCGTAGCCGCGCGGTACGCTGCGCTGGTTGGCGTTGCCCAGCCAGCCCTGGGGCGGGTCCTGGTCATAGGGGTGGAGCATCGGGTCGGCATAGCCGTCCCAGTCGTAACGTCCTTCCCAGCCGGGCGAAGGCAACAGCCCTTGGCCTTCACGGCGGTTGGGGAAGTGGCCGGTGACCTGCCAGCCGATATTGCTGGCATCGGCAAACACCAGGTTCAGTGCCGGAGCACCAATCTCGCGGCTGGCCTCAAAGGCGCCTTCGACGTTGGCCTTGCGCGACAGGTCGAAGAACGCATCGAGGCTCTTGTCGCCTTTGAGCGCCGGGGTTTGCAGGGCAAGGGCGAGGCTTGCGTTCTGCGCCGGGTTGAGCAGGGCGCCGTGACGGGTGTCATACAGGGTTTCGCGGATTGGGCGCTGACCCTTGATGAAGAATGTTTCGTTACGGGCCGTGGCCGGTTGCCATTTGCCGTCTACCTGATAGAACAGCCGGTTCCCTTCACGGCGGATTTTCTCCAGGAACAGGTCCTGGTTATCGCCCATGACCGCACTGGTGCTCCAAGCCAGCTTGCCGTTGAATCCAGACAGCACCAGTGGAAGGCCTGCAAGGGTGAAGCCGGCAGCCTGATATTTCGGCGCACGGATTTGTACCGGGCTCAAGGCCCATGCACCTTGGCTGTCACTGGCCAGCAGGCTCTTGCCACTGCGGCTATGCGGCGCGGCTATGGCCCAGTTGCTGGAGCCGGGGGCGCCGAGCAGGTTGAATGCGGCCAACTGCTGGCTCACGGCGTTGAGTGCAGACAGGTTGGGCAGTTGGCTGCTCAGGTTCAGTCCGCCCAGTTTATCGGCTTCAGCATGCGGAAGTGGCTCATCCGGATAGTTCGGCAGCAGCCAGGCCAGTTTGTCGCTGCCGACTTTCTGCGCCAGTACCAAGGCCGCGAGTTCTTCCTGCAGGTTCACCGACTGGCTGAAGTTGTAGAGGCAGAAAATCAGCGCCGAGTCTTCCGGCTTCCAGTACTCCGGACGGTAGCCGGTCTGGGCCAACGGGGCTGGCAACTTGTCGCGGTAGCGGAACAGATAGGCGTTGACCCCGCGTGCATAGACTTCAAAGAAGCGTTTGAGGCGTGGCGATGCGTCGGCGTAGAGCTGGTTGGCGCTCTGCTTCAGGTTGACCGCACGCATCAGGCGGTCGACTTCCAAGGCATCTGGGCCGGCCATTTCTGCCAGGCGTCCTTGGGCCAGCAGACGCATGCCAACCATCTGACCAATACGGTCGCCGGCCTGCACATAGCCCAGGGTGAAGAGTGCGTCATGGAAGGTGCTGCTCTCGATCAGCGGCATGCCCATGGCATTGCGCCGCACCGAAACGTTCTGCGCCAGACCCTTGAGAGGCTGTACACCCGTGGTCGGCGGTAC
Organism: Pseudomonas sp. FFUP_PS_473; assembly: GCF_002858665.1. Classification (NCBI taxonomy): domain Bacteria; kingdom Pseudomonadati; phylum Pseudomonadota; class Gammaproteobacteria; order Pseudomonadales; family Pseudomonadaceae; genus Pseudomonas; species Pseudomonas sp. FFUP_PS_473. The sequence continues at coordinate 40,837 of NZ_PJQQ01000032.1, read as the reverse complement.
GCTGTCGTGGTAGCCGCCCATCTGGCAGCCGCCGAGGCTGAGTAGCCCGAGCATCGCTGCGGCAACGCCGAATCGGGGAAGAAAAGGGGGTAAGGCTGGCGAGGCCATGGTAAGGCTCCTGCAGGGTATGGCGGCGGAAAGGCGCTACGTTAGTGAGCGCGACCACACCATGCAAGCGGGGGCACAGCCTTTATTTTCAACGTGCTGCACCCCTTGCCTGTGACTCAGGGTTGCGGCGGGTTGATCTTTTCTACCAAGGCATAGGCCCGCTGTGTGGCAGGACGCGCCTTGATACGCTCGAACCAGGCCTTGAGTGCCGGGAAATCATCGAGGTTCTGGCTCTGCCACTGATGGGAAACAATCCACGGGTAGATGGCCATGTCGGCGATGCTGTACTCGGCTCCGGCGACGAAAGGTCGGTCGGCCAGGCGTTTGTTCAGCACGCCATACAAGCGCGCGGTTTCATCCACGTAGCGTTTGATTGCATAAGGGATTTTTTCGGGCGCGAACCGGTTGAAGTGGTGGTTCTGGCCGGCCATCGGGCCCAAGCCGCCCATTTGCCAGAACAGCCATTGCAGGGTTTCCTGGCGGCCACGCAGATCCTTGGGCAGGAAGTGTCCGGTTTTTTCCGCAAGGTACAGCAGGATGGCGCCCGATTCGAACAGCGACAGCGGCGCCTGATGGTCGGCCGGATCATGGTCGACGATCGCTGGAATACGGTTGTTCGGGGCGATCTTCAGGAAGTCGGCAGCGAACTGTTCGCCTTTGCCGATGTTGATCGGGTGAATGCGGTAGGGCAGCCCGGTTTCCTCAAGAAACAGGGTAATTTTGTGGCCATTGGGGGTGGTCCAGTAATACAGGTCGATCATGGCACGCTCCGTCGAGGGTTCGGCAGCGACAATGTCGCTGCCGCCAGACTGCGCTTGGGCGCAGCGGTCGCCTTATGGATATCACAAGGTGCGACCTCGATGCAGCGTTGATCTACGCGGCTGCCCTTAGGCCCCGTGGCACTTCTTGAATTTCTTGTTGCTGCCGCATGGGCATGGGTCGTTACGGCCAACGTCCTTCAGGGCATTGCGTACAGGCTCTTGAGGCGCGTGGTTGCAGTGCGGGCCATGGACATGACCATGGTCGTGATCGTGATGATGGTCATGATCGTGGTTGCAATCGGGGCCATGAACATGAGGTTGCTGGGTCATTGCGGTTACTCCGGAATAAAATCGCCGGGAATTATCTCACCACTGCGTGATAAGTGCAGGCTGCGTGGCCAGAAAAATCCGCTGCTCAGGTCGCCATCCAGTCGGTAGTGGATCGGTCGTTCAGGATGCTTGAGCAGCTTGACGACGTCCTTGAGGTGCTCCCAGAGGTTGGTTCTTATTGGCACCTTGAATGTCTTGTGACTGTGGGCGGCCACATTGACCCACTGGTCGGACTCGCCCTCGGCCAGCGTCAGCTCATTCAGCCGCACCTTGTAGCGAAGTGCCCTGACCAGTAGACGTGAATCGTTGGGGTTGTCGATGCGAAAATGCAGTACGAACTCTTGTTGCAGCAGACGTGCCTTGACGGTTTCGACCTTGACCAGATGAACCTCGGGGTCTTGGTAGGGAGTTCCGAACCAGCTCGCACAGCCACTCAATAGTAGAAGGCTTATCAGCATGAGGCTGGTTCGAATAGGCATCAGGCTAGCTTCCTAGATAGCTGGCACAGCACTTCTTGAACTTCTGTCCGCTGGCGCAGGGGCAAGGGTCATTGCGCCCGGCTTTCAATCCAACCGTCGGGTCGATGAAGTACCAGGCACCCTTGTTCTGCACAAATGCCGAACGCTCGCGATGGGCGTGCTCACCGGTGCTGTCATGCCAGCGTGCGGTGAAGGTCACGAAGGCATGTTCCGGTTGCCCGCCAAAGACTTCCGCCGATTCCACGTCCAGCCCCAGCCAGGTGCTCTGCGTACTCCACTCGGTAATGGCGTTGCGGTCCAGGCCTGCTTGCTGAACGGGTAGGGTGGTTGCCACCAGGTAATCGACCAACCCCAATACGTAGGCGCTATAGCGCGAACGCATCAACGTCTGTGCGTCAGGGGCCGGTGAGCCTGCGTGATAGTGGCCGCAGCAGGCATCCAGCAGGTTGCCGCTGCCACAGGGACAAACCGTGACACTCATTGTTCTACCACCAGTACTTTCCAAAATTCTGCGGGTTGGCCCAGAACTTGGCATTCAGCCAGTCCGGAACCTGCTTGTATTCTCGTAGATCATAGGTGAACAGGCTTAGCACCTGCTCGTCGCGTTGGAAGCGTTCACTGGCCTGGAGGGCCAGGGCGAAGAAGTCGGTGTCTTTCCAGCCGCACGCGGGCAGGTCGGCCAATACCGCAACCCGACTGGCGTTGAGGTTTCGGATACCGCCCAGCAGTTCCAGGCCTTGGCGTCTGGGCAAATGCTCCAGGCAGTCGACCAACAGTGCCAGATCAAAGCGTTGCGAGGCGAGTTCAAGGGGGAGGGGGCCAGGATTGGTGACGTGAATCTCAGCCTGTGGGTGGGCTTGCGCGAACGCATCCAGAGCCGGGAAACGGCTGCCTACGACCAACAAGCGTTGCGGTGCCTGGCGCTCCAGCAGAGCAGCCAATGCCTGCTGTGGGGTGCGTTGGGAAAAACTCTCGGTCATCAGCAGTCCTCAAATCAGATAATCCAAGACTACACTGAGTCATGGCTTATTGCTGGCGGAGTTGGGGTGTGCGGTCTTTACTCAACTGAGCATCGGTTATGCACCGATTCCCCGAGGAGACGCATCAAATGAGCATAGTACGCACAGCATTACCTCTGGTTCTGCTAACCAGCGTGTTGACTGGTTGTGCAGGTTTGCAAAAAACCGACTGGCCTAAGTGTGCCGCCGTCGGAGGCGTCGGCGGCGCTGCGTTGGGTGCAATCGAGAGTTCCAGCTGGGCAGGCTGGGGCGCGTTGCTCGGTGGCGGCCTGGCAGCCGGCTACTGCTGGGCCAATGGCGACGGTGACGAAGATCACGATGGCGTGCCGGACAGCCGCGACAAGTGCCCGGGCACACCGCGCGGCGTTCAGGTCGATGCCAACGGTTGTCCACCTGCACCGGTTGTTGAGCAACCGGTAGTGGTCAAGGAAGAAGTGATCGTTATTCGTGATGTCCACTTCATGTTCAACTCAGCCAAGCTGACCGCCGCGGATAAAATGCGCCTGGACAAGGTTGCCAGTCGTCTGAAAAGCGAGGCACCGGGCGCCAGGCTGAGCGTGACCGGGCATACCGACAGTGTCGGCAGCGATGCCTACAACCAGAAACTGTCTGAGCGCCGCGCTTATTCAGTGACCGATTATCTGGTTGAAAGCGGCGTACCGCGCAGTAGCTTCGTATCGGTACGGGGCGCAGGCGAAAGTCAGCCAGTGGCTGATAACAAAACGGACGATGGCCGCAGCATGAACCGCCGGGTGGAAATCCGGATCGAGCGCTGAGCCTCTATCAGGCCCACGGCTCAAGACGTGCCGTGGGCCTGCCGTTGTCTCTGTATCAACGTGAATACCGAATCCTTTCCGATGACGCTACCCTCTGGCGCAAGTCGGGAGGCAGGGTTACTGTTGCAGGCGATGCCAAGGGATTGAGGTCTTGGTATTGCCAATAAAAAGAACAAGTCGAGAGGGGCGGGCGCGTATGAAGGTGTTCTGGGGCCTGGGCAAGGCCTTGACAGTGGTGTTCTGGTGGGTGGTGTTGATGAATCTGCTCAGTCCTGCGGAAAAACCCTTCCACCTGCTGATCAACGCCGCTGGGGCGACAGTGTTGGCATTGCATGTCCTGGAAGTGCTGGTGTTCAACCGTCTTCTGCGTGAGCGCAGCCATCGTTGGTTCGACCGTCTGCAGATCCTGCTTGTCGGTATTTTCCACATCCAATCGATACCGGCACCGCGCCAGGAGGCAGGTCATGCGTAAATTCATGGTGTTGCTGACATTGGTCAGCCCATTGGCAATGGCCGAGAGCCTGAGTGTCGGAGCGCATTCGGTACTGCGTCTGCCCAACAAAAGCAGCGTGGTTCAACTCGAACGCCTTGATGTGGCGGACTACGGGACCTTGCTGTTGCCGGCCAGTTTGACCGAACTGAATGTCGGCTCGTTGCGCCTGGGCCGAGAGGCGCGGATCGCGGTTGTACCGGCTGGGCAGGCGCTACGTATTGAAGCTGGCGCTGCCGAGTTGGCGGATGGCAGCCAGATCCTTGCCCACGGTGCCCCCGGGACATTCGAGAAAGCTGCCATGCCGGGACGAGACCTTGAGCTGCGCTTGCATCGTTTGCAGGCCGCGCAACTGTCGATTGACGCTCGCGGAGGGGCAGGTGCGCCTGGGTATGTCGGGCTTGATGGGGCCAATGGCAAGGCCGGTGGCTGTACCTGGGGGCAGGCTGAACCCGGGGCGAACGGCCAGAACGGTGGTGATGGCCATGACGGCGCAGCAGGTGGGCGTGTGCTGTTGGCGCTGCCCGCCAGCTACCCCGAGGCTCAGATCAAGGTGCGAGTGGATGGTGGGGCGCCGGGCCTGGCTGGGGCTGCCGGTAAGCCGGGGAAAGGCGGGGCGAGCAAAGGGTGCTTTGTGTACCGTACCCAAGGCGGCGCGAGCGGTAAACCTGGCGCACCAGGGCAGCCCGGTTTGGCGGGCGCCGCAGGCGCTTTCACACTGAAGCGTTTGTAACAATCTCGGCGGGGCGGCACGTACGCAGCGTCTGTATCGCTGGCACGCTCGCCTCCTGCCGATCAGCCTTGTGATATCACACCAGCAGACGTGAAGAGGCCACCGCTACCACGGCCAGGCCCAGCAGCAGGTTTACGCCGACCAGTCGACGAATCCGCCCGAGCACACCGGCACCTGCCGACCAGTCTTCAGCCTGTACGGCCTTGCGCAATGCAGGCAGCAGCAACGTCTGGATACGAATAAACAGCGCCAACATGGCGATAGCGCCGCCAATCATCACCTGTACATAGCGTGGGGCCGTTTCAAAACCGGCAAAGCGCAGGTGCAGCATGCCCATGCCGCTGATCACCAGCACTGCGACGGCGACCCAGACCCATACGAAAAAACGCTGAAACACTTCTACCCAGAGGCGCAGGCGAGCAGGGCCGTCCAGGGCGGCAACAGCGGCCGGGCGCAGTACCAGCCAGGCGAAGAACATGCCGCCGACCCAGACCAGGGCGGCCAGAACATGCAGGCTATAAGGGATGGCAAAGGCGGTCATCGGGAACTCCGTTCAGCGCAAAGGGCAATAGCGGGTTATGATAGCGGCCCAATCGAAACACTGAAAATATATCCAGCCCTTCGGGCGCCCCGACACCATGATCAGCAACGAACTCAAATCCCAAATTCAGGGCGCCTACTCGCGTTTTCTCGAAGCCAAGAGCCTCAAGCCGCGCTATGGCCAGCGCCTGATGATTGCCGAAGTCGCCAAAGTATTGGGCGATATCGAGTGCGACGACGAGGGACGACGCAGCGGCGACCCTGCGGTGGTGGCGGTCGAGGCCGGTACCGGTACGGGTAAAACCGTGGCCTACAGCCTCGCTTCGATTCCGGCGGCCAAGGCTGCTGGCAAGCGCCTGGTGATTGCCACCGCCACGGTTGCCCTGCAGGAGCAAATCGTATTCAAGGATCTGCCGGACCTGATGCGCAACAGTGGCCTGAACTTCAGCTTCGCCCTGGCCAAGGGGCGCGGGCGCTACCTGTGCCTGTCCAAGCTCGACCTGCTGTTGCAGGAGGGCCATGCGCAGTCGGCGACGGCCCAGTTGTTCGAGGAAGAAGGCTTCAAGATCGAGGTGGACGAAGCCAGCCAGAAGCTCTTCACCAGCATGATCGAGAAACTTGCCGGCAATAAATGGGACGGTGACCGCGACAGCTGGCCTCAGGCGCTGGAGGATCAGGACTGGGCACGGTTGACCACTGATCACAGCCAATGCACCGGCCGACATTGCCCGAACTTCCAGCAATGTACCTTCTACAAGGCCCGTGAAGGCATGGGCAAGGTCGATGTCATCGTGACCAACCATGACATGGTCCTGGCCGACCTGGCCCTGGGTGGTGGTGCAGTGCTGCCCGATCCGCGCGACACCATTTATGTCTTCGACGAAGGTCACCACCTGCCGGACAAGGCCATTGGCCATTTCGCGCACTACACGCGTTTGCGCTCAACCGCCGACTGGCTGGAGCAAACGGCCAAGAACCTGACCAAGCTGTTGGCCCAGCATCCACTGCCGGGCGATCTCGGCAAGCTGATCGAACAGGTGCCGGAGCTGGCGCGAGAGATCAAGACGCAGCAACAGTTCATGTTCACGGCCTGCGAGCAACTGGCGGATTTCCGTGCCGGTGAAGACATGGAGGGACGTGAGCGCCCGCGTCACCGCTTTGTGGCAGGCGTGGTGCCTGAGCACATGCGGGAAATGGGTATCGAGCTGAAGAAAGGCTTTTCGCGCTTGAACGACCTGTTCACCCGCCTGACCGAGTTGCTCAAGGAGGGTATGGATGGCGAGGTGAACATCGGCATCGCCAGCCATCAGGCTGAAGAGTGGTACCCGCTGTTCGGCAGCCTGTTGATGCGCGCCCAAGGCAACTGGGAGCTGTGGACTGCCTTTACCGCCGAAGATCCTGAGGACAGCCCGCCCATGGCGCGTTGGCTGACCTTGGCTGAAAGCGGCGCATTGTTTGACATTGAGGTTAACGCCAGCCCGATCCTTGCCGCCGAAATGCTCCGGCGCAACCTCTGGAGCGTGGCCCATGGCGCACTGGTTACTTCCGCTACCCTGACAGCCCTGGGTAAATTCGACCGTTTCCGCATGCGTGCGGGTTTACCCAAGGCCGCTGTGACTGCGGTTGTGCCGAGCCCGTTTCACCATGTCGACGCAGGCGTGCTACGTGTGCCTGATTTGCGCGCCGACCCCCGTGATGCGGCTGCACATACAGCCGCGATCATCCGCGACCTGCCTGAGTTGGTCGAAGGCTCGCGGGGCTCGCTGGTGCTGTTCTCGTCGCGTAAACAGATGCAGGACGTCTTCGATGGCCTGGACCGTGATTGGCGCAAGCAGGTGTTTATCCAGGGCAACCTGTCCAAGCAGGAAACCTTGAACAAGCACAAGGCGCGGGTGGACGGTGGCGATTCCAGTGTGCTGTTTGGTTTGGCCAGTTTTGCTGAAGGTGTCGACCTGCCGGGGGCCTACTGCGAGCACGTGGTCATCGCCAAGATCCCCTTCGCGGTACCCGATGACCCGGTTGAAGCCGCGTTGGCCGAATGGATCGAAGCGCGAGGCGGTAATCCGTTCATGGAGATTGCTGTCCCGGATGCGTCCTTGCGCCTGATCCAGGCCTGTGGTCGCCTGCTGCGTACAGAGGAAGACCGCGGCATCATTACCCTGCTTGATCGTCGCGTGGTCACCCAACGCTATGGCAAGGCTATTCTCAATGCATTGCCACCGTTTCGCCGGGAAATTTCCTGACGCCCGGAGCTTAATGTACCTGGGCGTTGTCTATCACTGAGATCAAGGCCCACCCGGGTCATCAAGGAGAGCTCCAGCCTTATGCTTCACCGCACCCTGCCTGCCGTATTCGCCCTGTTGTTCGCTCAGCCGCTTCTGGCCGGGCAACAGACGCTGTTCAGCTTCGTTCGTCCGACCGCCGTGGTGCAGGTCGCGACCGAGGATGCCAGCTTGCCGCAGTACAATGCAGAGCAAACGGCGGAAGGCGAGGTGCTGCGGCGTGTGGTTTTCAACCCGGCGCAGCGTCCGAGCCTGCGCCTCAGCCCGCAGACGGGGGCCTGGGACTGGTCAAATGCAAGCGCCATGACCTTGCGCCTGCAAAGTGCAATGGATTGGGCGTTGACGCTGGATGTCACGCTCCAGAGCAGCGATGGCAAGACCCTTACCAGTCGCATCGACCTGCCTGCCGGCCCTGCGCAGACTGTATGGGTGCCGCTCAAGGCCAGTTCACCGCTGAGCCAGGGCATGCGTGCCGGGCCGCCGATGCCCTGGGTGCATGAGGGCCAGCGCGTGTTGCTGACCAGCAGTGCGGGCGAACTGGACCTCTCGCAGGTGGTGTCAGTGACCTTGTCGATGACCAAGCCCAATGTCGCCCAAAGCGTGCTCATCGAGCGTTTCGGCACACAGGACGACGATCAACTGCAAAAGGCCGCTTATGCCGGCATTATCGATGGCTATGGCCAGTTCAGTCGCGGTCGCTGGCCTGAGAAGGTGACCAGTGATGAGCAACTGCGCAGCGCTGCTGCCAAGGAACAGCAACAGCTCAAGGGGTGGCTGGTTGAGCGTGCCAAGTTGCCGCTAGATACCTTCGGTGGCTGGAAGGGCGGGCTGGCCTTTGAGGCCAAGGGCTTCTTTCGTACCGAGAAGCGCGACGGTCGCTGGTACCTTGTCACACCTGAAGGGCATCCGTTCTACTCGCTAGGGGTCAACACCGTGGCTGCAGACGGTGGCCGTACCTATGTCGAGGGCCGTGAGGCGATGTTTACGAGCCTGCCGCAAGGCCAGGAGCGGTTGGCGTCCCTCTATGGTGAAGGGAACAATCACGATGGCAATGGTTCCTCCCGTGGTCGCGCGTTCGATCAGGGCCGTTGGTTCGATTTCTATGCTGCCAACCTTGAGCGCAGCTACGGCCAGCCCTGTGCCGATGCCAGTCACTGTCCTGCGGTGAGCCTTGATGCCAAGCGCTGGCAGTCTCATGCCCTCGACCGATTGCAGGCCTGGGGCTTCAACACCTTGGGTAACTGGAGCGACCCGGCCTTGGGGCAACTTGGTCGCGTGCCTTACACCCTGCCGCTGGCCATCGTGGGCGACTACAGCAGTATCAGTACCGGGATGGACTGGTGGGGGGCCATGCCCGACCCGTTTGATCCGCGTTTTGCGATGGCGACCGAGCGCGCAGTGGCCATCGCTGCGCGTGATCACCGGGATGATCCCTGGTTGATCGGATACTTTGCGGATAACGAATTGGCCTGGGCGGCACCGGGCGACGACCCGAAGGCCCGCTATGCCTTGGCGTTCGGTACATTGCGCCAGACTACGGACGTGGCCGCCAAGCGCGCATTTCTCAAGCAACTGCGAGACAAGTACCGCAACCAGGAGGGGCTGTCCAAGGCCTGGGGCATCCAGCTGACGGCCTGGGAACTCATGGAAGACCCGGGATTCGAGGCGCCACTGCCTAATCCTGAGCACCCCGAGATAGAGGCGGACTACCAGTATTTCCAGAAGGTATTTGCGCAAACCTACTTCAAGACCATCGACGACGCGTTGAACTGGCATGCGCCCAACCACCTGTTACTGGGCGGCCGCTATGCGGTGAGCAGTCCGGAGGCGGTTGCAGCCTGTGCCGAGTACTGTGATGTGATCAGTTTCAATTTCTACACGCCCACGCCTCAAGATGGCTATGACTTCACTCAGCTCAAGGCACTGGACAAGCCGGTACTGGTGTCTGAGTTTCAGTTCGGCTCACGGGACCGTGGGCCGTTTTGGCCCGGGCCAATGGAGGTTGCCCGGGAAGAAGACCGAGGGCCTGCCTATGCGAACTTCCTCAAGGCCGCTTTGGCCGAGCCTATGATTGTTGGCGCGCACTGGTTCCAATACATGGACCAGCCTGCCAGCGGACGTTTGCTCGACGGTGAAAACGGTCACTTTGGTCTGGTCGGCATTACCGATGTACCGTTCCAGGGTTTTATCGGTGCCGTACGCAAGGCCAACCTGCAGGCTCAGGAACAGCTCGCCAAGTAGGGTTCAACTCTCGGCTCCTGCGGTTGTTGCAGGAGCCGATCTGGGCGGTATTGTCCCGCGCAACCATTCGCCAGCTATCTGTTCCCAAATCGGCGTCAGGCTGGAACAATGCACGCCATTTAGAACACGGGTTGTGCAGGGAGTCGGCGGGTGCAGATTCAGGGTCATTACGAACTTCAGTTCGAAGCAGTACGCGAAGCCTTTGCCGGTTTGTTCGACGATCCTCAGGAGCGCGGCGCAGCACTGTGTATTCAGGTTGGCGGAGAGACGGTGGTCGATCTTTGGGCCGGTAGCGCTGACAAGGACGGCGAGCAGGCCTGGCACAGCGACACCATCGCCAATGTGTTCTCCTGCACCAAGGCCTTTACTGCCGTGACTGCACTGCAACTGGTCGGTGAGGGCAAGTTGCAGCTCGACGCGCCAGTGGCGCGCTACTGGCCGGAGTTCGCAGCGGCAGGTAAAGAAGCCATCACCCTGCGCCAGTTGCTTTGCCATCAAGCCGGCCTGCCTGCCATCCGTGAATTACTGCCTGCCGAAGCGTTGTACAACTGGCAGACAATGGTCGATACCCTTGCCGCCGAAGCCCCCTGGTGGACGCCCGGTACTGCCCATGGCTATGCCGCGATTACCTTCGGTTGGCTGGTTGGCGAATTGATTCGCCGCGCTGATGGTCGGGAGCCGGGTACCTCAATCGTTGCACGTACCGCACGGCCATTGGGCCTGGATTTCCACATCGGCTTGGCCGATGAAGCGTTTCATCGCGTTGCTCACGTCGCCCGTGGCAAAGGTGTGATGGGGGATGAAGCGGCCCAGCGCCTGCTGCAAGTGACCATGCGCGAGCCCCAGGCATTATCGACACGAGCGTTTACCAACCCGCCTTCGGTGCTCACCAGCACCAACAAGCCAGAGTGGCGCCGTATGCAGCAGCCAGCGGCCAATGGTCATGGCAATGCCAGAAGCCTGGCCGGTTTCTATGCCGGTTTGCTGGAGGGCAGCCTGCTTGAGGCGGAGCTTCTGGATGAGTTGACCCGCGAGCACAGTATCGGCCAGGACCTGACCTTGCTGACGCAGACCCGGTTCGGCCTGGGCGTGATGCTGGATCAACCAAACGTTCCCAATGCCACCTTTGGCCTCGGGCGCAGGGCGTTCGGGCACCCGGGAGCGGGTGGTTCGGTTGGCTTTGCCGACCCTGAATACGATGTTGCCTTTGGCTTTGTCACCAACACCCTGGGCCCCTATGTGTTGATGGACCCGCGTGCCCAGAAACTTGTACGGGTGCTAGCGACGTGCCTGTGACCAGTCATGTCGACCAGGTGCTGGAACCCATGGCCCATTTTGCTTTCCAACGGCCCGGTTGTATCGGCCGATTCTTAATCCTTTTTACGGTGTATCGTTGATGTACTCTCATAAAACGCTCGCGCTTGCTTTGTGCCTTGCCGTAACCGGATGCGCCCAGCACCCGCAGAACGCTTCGGCGAAAAACGATCATGGCTGGTGGCCATTTGGTGGTAGCGAAAAGGTTGCTGATCAGGATGTGAAAAAAGCGATCGATGAGAAAGTGGCCAAGGCCGACGCCAAGTCTGAAAGTGAGAGCCACGGCTGGTGGCCATTTGGCGAGAGCAAGAAGGTAGATGCACCTAAAGCCTTGAAGATGCCTGATCCGAAGGTGACACAGGCCTGGCTCGACAACTATGAACCGCGCTTGCGTGAAGCGATCAAGGGCAGCAAGTTCGAACTGGAGCGCCGTGATAATGTACTGGTCATCACTGCGCCGGTTGACAGCTCATTCAACCCTGATCGCCCTGCAATGTTGCTGCCGGTCACGTTAGGGCCGATCACTCAGGTGGCCAAGGTCATCGAGAGCGATCCAAAAACAGCTGTTTTGGTCGTGGGGCATGGTGATACCAGCGGTGCGACAGCGGCTAACCAGAAGACCAGCCAGGAGCGGGCACAGTCGGTAGCAGCGATTTTCCGTCTCAGCGGCCTGCAACGTGACCGCTTGATGCTGCGTGGCATGGGCTCGTTGATGCCGCGTGCGGCCAATGACAGCCAGAAAGGCCGTGCGTTGAACCGTCGGGTGGAGATGGTACTGACCCCGCAAGACACCATGCTGGCGTTGCTCAGCAAGTACAGTCAACCAACGCCAAGCCCGGCTGAACTGGTTGCTGTACAGGATGCCAAAGTACCGGCCAAGGCCGCCGCCAAACCCTCGGCCAAGATGCCGACCAAGAAAGCCGCGGCGGCCAAGAAAACCGTAGCGAAGAAGAACACCGCGGTGAAGAAGGCAGCAGCCAGCAAGCCAGCTGCCAAGCCAACGGCCAAGAAAGCACCAGCGGCGAAGGATGTTGCTGCCGTCAGTACCGCGAAGACCAACTGATCGTCAAGGAACGCTGCTATGACCCAGACCCTGGCCGATATGCGCCGTGACTACACCCGTGATGGACTGGCTGAAGCCCAGGCACCGAGCGAGCCTTTCGTTCTGTTCCACCAATGGTTCGCTGAAGCTGTTAAAACCGAACAGCCACCTGTAGAGGCCAACGCCATGACCCTGGCGACGGTCGATGCAGATGGCCGTCCACATTGTCGCGTGTTGTTGCTCAAGGGGCTGGATGAGCAGGGTTTCACGTTCTTTACCAACTATGACAGCGCCAAGGGCATGCAACTGCTGTACAACCCTTATGGCGCCATGACCTTCTTCTGGCCAGCCCTGGAGCGGCAGGTGCGCATTGAAGGCAAGGTGGTCAAGGTGTCGCCACAGGAGTCCGATGCGTACTACCAGGTTCGCCCTTTGGGCAGTCGCCTGGGGGCCTGGGCTTCACCGCAGAGCCAGGTGATTGCAGACCGTGCAGAGCTCGAAGCGTTGCTCAAGGACACTGAGCAGCGCTTCAGCGACAGCCAGCCGCATTGCCCTGAGCATTGGGGCGGTTACCGTTTGTTGCCCGATCGCATCGAATTCTGGCAGGGGCGCCCAAGCCGTTTGCATGACCGCCTCAACTACCGCTTGGTGGATGGGCACTGGGTGCGTGAGCGCCTGGCGCCTTAACTCGCCTGATACCCGGCAGCTTCGCGTTCCAGCCAGGCTGCCAGGTCACGGCGTTTGACCTTCTGGGTCTTGGCGCTGTCCAACCGCTTTAGCATGTACTCACGCTTCAGGGGATCGCTACCTGCCAACGAGAGCGCCAGGTCACGGTCCGACCAGCGCTTGATGCGGACGTAGAGCCACCAGTGGAAGTACAAACCCGCGACGGTAGTGGCCGCGATGATGAAGTAATCCATGTTTATCCTTGCGCAGTAAAAACAGTTTTTACAGACCGGTCGATGGGCCGCCTGTACGGATGCTGTATGGAAGCAATTTTATACTGCCGCTGTCGTGACAGCCGTCAACGCGCGGAGTCTAATGGCAACTTGTCTTTTGGAGATGATCCTATGCGTAAATCTGTTCTGCTGGTAGCGTCCGTGACCACCCTGTCACTGCTTCTTGGTGGTTGTGCGTCCAACCTGACCGGTGACTCTTACTCCCGTGATGAGGCTCGGCGCGTGCAGACCGTACGCATGGGGACCATTGAGTCTCTGCGACCGGTGAAAATCGAAGGTACCAAGACGCCCATCGGTGGTGGTGCGGGTGCCATCGTTGGTGGCGTAGCCGGCAGTGGCGTTGGTGGTGGCCGTGGCAGCGTAGTGGCCGCTGTGATTGGTGCGGTTGCCGGCGGCCTGCTCGGCTCTGCGGCAGAAGAGGGCATTACGCGTACTCAGGGTGTTGAAATCACCGTGCGCGAAGATGACGGGAGCATGCGCGCCTATGTGCAACAGGTTCAGGAAAACGAGATTTTCCGCGTGGGTGACCGTGTACGCATCATGACCGTCGACGGCACCAGCCGTGTGACTCGCTGATACCCCGGCGCATAAAAAACAAAACCCCGACGCGGCTTGGCCGGTCGGGGTTTTTTATTGCCTGCGTGCTTCAGGCCTTGGCGGTCTTGCGGCTGGCCATTGCCGTGATTGCATAACCGATCAGTGCGGCAAGGATCGAGCCAGTCAGGATACCCATTCGGTCCATGCCGGCAAATTCGCTGCTACCCGGCTCAAACGCCAGCGAGCCGACGAACAGGCTCATGGTGAAGCCAATGCCGCACAGAACCGCCACGCCGAGAATCTGCCCCCAGTTGGCGCCGGTCGGCAAGGCCGCGAGGCCAGTCTTTACGGCTATCCAGGTCAGGCCGAATACACCAACGGTCTTGCCCAGCAGCAAGCCGACGGCGATGCCCATGGGCACGTGGTGGGTGAAGCTCTCTAGCGTGACACCGGCCAATGAAACGCCTGCATTGGCGAAGGCAAACAGCGGCAGGATACCGAAGGCGACCCATGGGTGCAGGGCGTGCTCCAGGCTCATCAGCGGAGACGGCTCGGCGTTTTTCGTGCGCAGCGGGATACACAGTGCCAGCGTGACGCCTGCCAGCGTGGCATGTACGCCACTCTTGAGTACACAGACCCAGAGGATCAGGCCGACGATCATGTAGGGGCCAAGCTTGATGACGCCCAGTCGGTTCATCGCGATCAGTGTCAGCAGGCAGGCGCCCGCCAACATCAGCGACAGGCTTGACAGCTCACCGGAGTAGAACAGGGCGATGACAACGATCGCGCCAAGGTCGTCGATGATCGCGAGGGTCATCAAGAACAGCTTGAGCGATACCGGGACCCGCTTGCCGAGCAGCGCGAGCACGCCCAGGGCGAAGGCAATGTCGGTCGCGGTAGGGATAGCCCAGCCCGCCACGGCAGCCGGGTTGTCCTTGTTCAGGAACCAGTAGATCAGCGCCGGTACAACCATGCCGCCAATCGCAGCTGCGCCGGGCAGAACCACTTGCGAGGGTTTGGACAGGTGCCCGTCAACCAACTCGCGCTTGACCTCAAGGCCAATGAGCAGGAAGAACAGCGCCATCAGGCCATCGTTGATCCACAATAGCAGAGGCTTGGCGATTTTAAGCGCGCCGACCTGGGCAACGACAGGCACCTCGAGCAGGCCATTGTAGAGAAAGGACAGGGGTGAATTGTTGACGATAAGTGCCAGGGCGGCTGCAGCAATCAGCAACAGACCGCTGGCAGCTTCCAACTGAAAGAAACGAGTGAAAGTGCTACGCAGAGGCAAGGTCGCTCTCCATCCTGAAATTCAAAAAAGGGATACACCCTAACCTGTGAGCTTAGGCATTAAAACAAAAATTATATTCTTTTTTGTTATAAGCTGTTGCTCAGCATTAGGACGGCCAGCCTAGCAGTCGAGTCGGAAATTTGAGTGCAGCCGTATCTGTCTGTCTTGTAGGAATTTTCCTTATGACCCGCTGGGGTCATTGACCACAACCCATGAGAGTCCAGTATGAGCAACCAACGTCAGTGGGCGCGTGAAGCCATTCGAGTCATTGAAGCAGACTTTCAGCGTAGTGCTGATACTCATCTGATTCCTTTGCCACTGCCTGGATTTCCAAGCGTTGAGCTGTACTTCAAGGACGAATCCAGCCATCCAACGGGCAGCCTCAAGCACCGTTTGGCCCGCTCGCTGTTCCTGTATGCGCTGTGCAACGGCTGGTTGCGCCCTGGTGCGCCGGTTATCGAGGCATCCAGCGGTTCCACGGCGATTTCTGAAGCCTACTTTGCCCGGCTTCTGGGGCTGCCGTTCATTGCGGTCATGCCGGCCAGCACGTCCCAGGAAAAGATCGCACAGATCGCTTTTTACGGTGGTCAGAGCCATCTGGTACAGGACCCCACGCAGATCTATGCAGAGTCTGAACGCTTGGCCCGCGAGAGCGGCGGGCATTTCATGGACCAGTTCACCTATGCTGAACGCGCCACCGACTGGCGGGCGAACAACAACATTGCCGAGTCGATCTTTACCCAGATGCGCTTTGAGCGCCATGCAGAGCCTGCCTGGCTGATATCCAGCCCAGGAACCGGCGGCACTACCGCGACGTTGGGGCGTTATGTGCGCTACCGCCAGCATGCCACCCGGGTGTTGTGTGCCGATGCCGAACGTTCAGTGTTCTTTG
Organism: Pseudomonas sp. FFUP_PS_473; assembly: GCF_002858665.1. Lineage (NCBI taxonomy): Bacteria > Pseudomonadati > Pseudomonadota > Gammaproteobacteria > Pseudomonadales > Pseudomonadaceae > Pseudomonas > Pseudomonas sp. FFUP_PS_473. The sequence goes on along the minus strand of NZ_PJQQ01000032.1, from coordinate 25,043 downwards.
AGAGCTATTGCAGCGGTGACCGCTCGTTGCGGCTGGAGTGTGGTTCGCGCATCGAAGGCATAGGTCGGCCAAGGGTTGAAGCCTCGTTTCTACCGCAGGTGATCGATGCCATGGTCAAGGTGCCCGATGCCTTGTCGCTGGCGGCCATGCATTACCTGGCACAGCGTCTTGGCCGGCATGTCGGCGGTTCCAGCGGGACCAACCTGATCGGCGCGTTGGCGGCGGCGCAGCATATGAAGGCTGCGGGGGAGGCGGGGTCGATTGTTGCCATTCTGTGTGACAGTGGCGAGCGCTATGCCACCACTTATTACGATCAGGCCTGGTTGAATGGGCAGGGGTATCAGCTTGACGGCCTGATTGCAGCCGTCGCCGCCTGCGCAGAGCCCCTACCGGAAAGCGTGTTGCACGCTGGTCTGTAGAGCCCCCGTACAGCTGTCGGCACCTGCAATCCGCTTGCAGGCACCGACAGATCGGATCAGTCGTTGAGGCCCAGCATCTGCCGCGCGACGGCTTCGGCGATACGAATGCCATCGACGCCGGCAGAGAGAATGCCGCCGGCATAACCGGCACCTTCACCGGCCGGGTACAGGCCTTTGATGTTCAGGCTTTGCATGTCCGCGCCACGAGTGATTCGTAGCGGCGAGGAGGTGCGCGTCTCGATCCCTGTGAGCACGGCATCGTGCAGGTTGTAGCCTTTGATCTGGCGGTCGAAGGCCGGAAGGGCTTCGCGGATCGCTTCAATGGCGAAGTCCGGCAGGCTTGGCGCCAGGTCGCCCAGGCTTACACCTGGCTTGTAGGAAGGCTCGACGCTACCCAGTGCGGTAGAGGGGCGACCTGCGACAAAATCACCGACCAGCTGTGCCGGGGCCTGATAGTTGCTGCCACCCAGTACATAGGCATGCGCTTCCAGGCGCTCTTGCAGCTCAATGCCCGCCAGCGGGCCACCCGGGTAGTCTTGTTCGGGGGTGATACCCACGACAATACCGGAGTTGGCGTTGCGTTCATTGCGCGAGTACTGGCTCATGCCATTGGTGACCACGCGGCCAGGCTCGCTGGTCGCTGCGACCACGGTACCGCCTGGGCACATGCAGAAGCTGTAGACCGCGCGACCGTTCTTGGCGTGGTGAACCAGTTTGTAATCGGCTGCGCCGAGCTTGGGGTGGCCGGCGTATTTGCCCAGGCGCGCCTTGTCGATCAGCGATTGCGGGTGCTCGATACGGAAGCCGATCGAGAACGGTTTGGCCTCCATGAACACACCACGGGCGTGCAGCATACGGAAGGTGTCACGGGCACTGTGGCCCAGGGCCAGAACCACATGCCGGGAATGCAGCTGTTCGCCGTTTTCCAACACCACGCCCTGCAACTGATCGTTGTCGATCAGCAGGTCGGTAACCTTCTGCTCGAAACGAACCTCGCCTCCGAGCGCCTGAATCTCATGACGCATGTTTTCGACCATGCCGGTCAGGCGGAAGGTACCAATATGCGGTTTGCTGACGTAGAGGATCTCTTCTGGCGCGCCGGCCTTGATGAACTCGTTCAGCACTTTGCGGCCGTGGTGATGCGGGTCCTTGATCTGGCTGTAGAGCTTGCCGTCGGAGAAGGTCCCGGCACCGCCTTCGCCAAACTGCACGTTGGATTCTGGGTTCAGTACGCTTTTACGCCACAGGCCCCAGGTATCCTTGGTGCGCTGGCGTACTTCCTTGCCGCGTTCAAGGATGATCGGCTTGAAGCCCATCTGGGCCAGCAACAGGCCTGCAAAGATCCCGCAGGGGCCGAAGCCAACCACGATCGGGCGCTCGGTCAGGCCTTCAGGGGCTTGGCCCACCGGCTTGTAGCTGACATCCGGAGCGGGGCCGATGTTGCGGTCATCGGCGAACGTGTGCAGCAGCGCGGCCTCGTCACGCACGTCCACATCGATGGTGTAGATGAACAGCAGTTCGGTGTTCTTCTTGCGCGCATCGTAGCTGCGCTTGAACAGGGTGAAGTCCAGCAACTGGTCATCGCTGATGCCCAGGCGTTGCACAATGGCTTCGCGCAGGGCTTCGTCAGTATGGTCCAGCGGCAACTTCAGTTCAGTGATTCGTAGCATGACAGGGTCCAGTATCCCGGCCATGAAAGGGCCGGCAGCTTTGCACAAACCGCCAAGTATAAGCCTTTCATCAGCGCTTCAGGCAGGATAAACGCGCCGACGGTCAGTCGTTGCGTGAACCACCGTAGTAACCGCAGCCACGCAAGGTCTTGCCGTTGATACGCAGCTCTGCACTCAGGTGCTGTACAGCGCCTGTCATGCTATCGACGCAACGTTGCGGCGCTACCCACAGTTCTACGCGTTGGCCATTGGCTTCGCTACTCAGGTTGAAGCGGCCATCGGGCAGTTGCTCTTCCAGATAGGGCAGTGCCAGGGAGGCTTCCTGAGGGCGGTCAAGCACCATGCCCTTGCCACTGACCTTCACGTTCCATTCGGGTTCATGGCCGCTGGCGCGCAAGGTCAGGCGCTTGAAGTTGGGGTCGCTGCAGGCACTGTTGGAGCGCTCGACCCGGTACAACTGGTGTACGTTGAACTGGCCATCGTTGCCGCTGTTGCTGCTGAGCGTACCGCGTACGTCGGCAAACAGTGCGCCGGGCTCGCTGGCCAGGGTAGCGGCTTCCTGCAAGAGGCTGGTGTTGCCGCTGTCCTGAACCACAAAGCGGCGGCTTTCTCCACAGGGTTGGAACAGCAGCTTGCCGCCCTCGGCCTTGAGCTCACCCTGCAGACGGGTCATTCCCGCCGTAGAGACCGAGGTCTTCTCGGCAAACATCTGGCAACCGGCGAACAACGGCAGCAGGGCGGCTAACAACAGGGAAGGGGCGACACGCATCGAAAGAGCTCCAAGTCTCTACCGGAAAAGTGTCGCCACGTTACTCAGGCTGGCGCTCAATCTCAAGGGTTTAGCCAACGTGATAGGTTTGGCCGGTCTGCAGGCCTTCTACGCTCTTGGCATAAGCCAGTGCTACATCGGCAGCGGGCACAGGCTTGAACCCGCGGAAGTAAGGGGCGTATGCAGGCATGGCTTCGACCAGCACGTTCGGGCTGACCGAGTTGACTCGCAGGCCGCGCGGCAGCTCGATAGCGGCTGCCTTGACGAAGGCGTCGATGGCGCCGTTGACCAGGCTTGCCGAGCTGCCGGTGCGGATCGGGTCGTGGCTGGTGATGCCGGTGGTGAAGGTGAAGGAGCCGCCATCATTGATGAACTCGCGGCCGATCAACAGCAGGTTGACCTGGCCCATGAGCTTATCGTTCAGGCCCAGGGCGAAGTGCTCCTCGGTCATATCCTCCAGTGCGGCGAAGGTCACGTTGCCCGCTGCACAGACCAGGGCATCGAAACGGCCGGTCTGTTCGAACAGTGACCGAATAGACGCGCTGCTACTGATATCCACCTGGTAGTCGCCGCGGGTGCGGCCAATGCGCAGCACGTCGTGGCGCTGCTCCAGCTCGTTTGCCACTGCCGAGCCAATGGTGCCGCTGGCACCGATCAACAGAATTTTCATCGCACGCTCCTTTGGGGGAATGGCCCAAGTCTACGGTGGATTTTTGCGTCGATAAGCGTGCTAATAGGCAACCTTTTGTTTTTCTATGGAAACAATCCATGAGTGAGCTGGACGATTTGGCGGCCTTCGCTGTCTTGATGGATGCCGGTAGTTTCACCCTGGCCGCAGGGCAGTTGGGGTGGAGCAAAGGGCAATTGTCGAAGCGGATCAGTCAGTTGGAAAGCAGCCATGGGGTGAAGTTGCTGCATCGCACGACCCGTCGCCTGAGCCTCACGGCCGCCGGCGCCATGCTGTTGCCGCAGGCCCAGGCATTAGTCCGGCAGATGAATGGGGCAAGGCAGGCCTTGGCCATGCTTAAGGATGACCTGTCTGGCCCCGTGCGATTGACGGTGCCCGTGTCGCTGGGTGAGACCTTCTTTGAAGGCTTGTTGCTCGAGTTCACCGAGACGCACCCTCAGTTGCAGGTAGAGCTTGAGTTGAGCAATAGCTATCGGGATCTGTTGGGTGAAGGTTTCGATCTAGCGATTCGTACCGAAGTCCAGAGCGATGCCCGGTTAGTTGCCCGGCCATTGTTGGCCATGCAGGAACTGACGTGCGCCAGCCCCGCGTACCTAGAGCGCTTTGGTGAGCCGAAGACCCCAATGGCGTTGAGCGAGCACCGCTGCCTGCTGAACAGTCACTACCGTGGTCGCGAGGAGTGGTTGTATCACCAACAACACGAATTGCTGCGTGTGCCGGTCAGCGGTTCCTTTGCGAGTAACCATTACAGCTTGCTGAAAAAGGCGGCTTTGCTCGGCGTCGGGATTGCTCGCCTGCCGTCTTACATGCTGGCGGCAGAGTTGAGTAACGGCCAACTGCATTGGTTGCTCCGGGACTTTCAGACCCGTAGCACGCCGCTGTTTCTTGTACATCCCTACCAGAGCGCAATGCCGAAAAAGGTTCAGGTACTGGCCGACTACCTGAGGCGCTGGTTTCAGCGTGGCAGTACCGTATTGGGGCAGTTGTGAGTGCGTGGCGTAAGACGGTTGGGCAAAAAAAACGATCCCGAAGGATCGTTTTTTCATTGACCGCTAAAAACGGTTATCAACCGCCCAGGTAGGCATCACGCACTTTCGGATCGGTCAACAAGGTTTCCCCTGTCCCTTCCATCACCACCCGACCGTTCTCCAGCACGTAGGCACGGTCGGCGATCTTCAACGCCTGGTTGGCGTTCTGCTCCACCAGGAACACCGTCACGCCATCACGGCGAAGTTGTTCGATGATGTCGAAGATCTGTTGAATGATGATCGGCGCCAGGCCCAGTGATGGCTCGTCGAGCAGCAACAGCTTCGGTTTGCTCATCAGCGCACGGCCGATGGCAAGCATCTGCTGCTCGCCACCGGACATGGTGCCGCCGCGCTGGCTGAAGCGTTCCTTGAGCCGTGGGAACAGGTGCAACACCTTGTCCATCTGCTCTTCGTAGTCGCCCTTGGCGGTAAAGAAACCGCCCATGGCCAGGTTTTCCTCGACGGTCAGACGAGAGAACACGCGGCGACCTTCCGGAACCACCGCAATGCTCTTGCGCATGATGCGGGCAGAGTCCTGGCCAACCAGCTCTTCGCCCAGGTAGCGGATGCTGCCGCTGTGGGCTTGTGGCGAACCGCAGAGCGTCATCAGCAAGGTTGACTTGCCAGCGCCGTTGGCGCCGATCAGGGTGACGATTTCGCCCTGACGGATCTCAACATTGACGCTGTGTAGCGCCTGGATCTTGCCGTAGAAAGTGGAAACGTTTTCAAACTGCAGCATTTACGCTTCCCCCAGGTAGGCTTTGATCACTTCAGGGTTATCGCGGATCTGTTCCGGTGTACCGTCGGCCAGCGGGGTGCCCTGGTTGATCACAACGATGTGGTCGGAGATGCTCATGACCAGCTTCATGTCATGCTCGATCAGCAGGACGGTGACGTTGTGCTCTTCGCGCAGCACACCGATCAGTGCCTTGAGGTCTTCGGTTTCCCTTGGGTTCAGGCCGGCAGCGGGTTCGTCGAGCATGAGGATCCGTGGACGGGTCATCATGCAGCGAGCGATTTCCAGGCGACGCTGCTGACCGTAGGCCAGGGTACCGGCCGTACGGTTGGCGAACTCGGTGAGGTTGACCTTGTCCAGCCAGAAGTGCGCGTACTCCATCGCTTCGCGCTCACTGCGGCGAAAGCCTGGGGTCTTGAGCAGGCCGGCGAGGAAGTTGGTGTTCAGGTGCCGGTGCTGAGCAATCAGCAGGTTTTCCAGTGCGGTCATCTCTTTGAACAGACGCACGTTCTGGAAGGTTCGTACTACGCCCTTGCGGGCGATCTGGTGACCGGCCAGGCCCTGGATCGGCTGGCCGTCGAGCAGAATCGTACCCGCGCTGGGCTTGTAGAAACCGGTCAGGCAGTTGAACACCGTGGTCTTGCCGGCACCGTTCGGGCCGATCAGGGCAACCACTTGTTTTTCCTTGACGGTCAGGGCCACGCCGTTGACCGCCAACAAGCCGCCGAAGCGCATGCTCAGGCCGCTGACTTGAAGAATTTCGCGGCTCATCGACGCAGCTCCATGTGAGGACGTTGCATAGGCAGCAGACCTTGCGGACGCCAGATCATCATCAACACCATCAGGGCACCGAACATCAACATGCGGTACTCGCTGAAGTCACGCATCAGTTCGGGTAGCAGGATCATCACAATGGCCGCGAGAATCACGCCCAATTGCGAGCCCATGCCGCCCAGCACGACGATGGCGAGGATGATCGCCGACTCGATGAAGGTGAACGACTCCGGTGTCACCAGGCCTTGGCGCGCGGCAAAGAAGCTGCCCGCGAAGCCGGCGAAGCAAGCACCCAGCGTGAAGGCCGAAAGCTTGATCACGGTAGGGTTCAGGCCCAAGGCACGGCAGGCGATTTCGTCTTCGCGCAGGGCTTCCCAGGCACGACCGATCGGCATGCGCAGCAGACGGTTGATCACGAACAGTGCAAACAGCGCCAACAGCAATGCCACCAGGTACAGGAAAATCACCTTGTTGATCGAGTTGTACTGCAGGCCGAAGTAATCGTGGAAGGTCTGCATGCCCTCGGCGGCCTTGCGTTCAAAGGTCAGGCCGAAGAAGGTTGGCTTCTCGATGTTGCTGATACCGTTGGGGCCACCCGTCAGCCCGGTCAGGTTACGCAGGAACAGGCGGATGATTTCACCGAAGCCCAGGGTCACGATTGCCAGGTAGTCACCGCGCAGGCGCAGTACCGGGAAACCGAGCAGGAAGCCAAAGGTGGCTGCCATCAGGCCGGCAATCGGCAAGCAGATCCAGAAGCTCAGGCCGTAGTAGTGCGACAGCAGCGCGTAGCTGTAGGCGCCGACGGCGTAGAAGCCGACATAACCCAGGTCGAGCAGACCGGCCAGACCGACCACGATGTTCAGGCCCAGCCCGAGCAACACATAGATCAGGATCAGGGTGGCGATATCGACCGCACCACGGGAGCCGAAGAACGGCCAGATCAGCGCCGCGACGACCAAGCCGAGGATGATCCAGCGCTGGGTACGCGGCAGGGTCAGGAAGTTGCTGACCTTGGGCGATACCAGCGAGCCTTTCGGCGCGGACCGCATCAGTGCGCTCCACTGCTTGTCGAACAGCACACGCAGGAACATCAGCACCGAACACACGGCGATCACGGTGAGGGTGAGAGGACCAGTGCCCTGAACTTCCAGGTTGATACCGACGATGCTCAGTTTGAGCCCCAGTACCGGGAAGGCCACGGCCCATACCAGCAAGGCGCTGAAAAACGCCGATTTGAGATGTCTGTTCATACTTTTTCAACCTCCGGACGGCCCAGAATGCCGGTCGGCCGGAACAACAGCACCAGAACCAAAAGGCCGAATGCCACAACGTCCTTGTACTGGTCACCGAAGATATCGGCGCCAAAGGCTTCAGCCACCCCGAGCACCAGCCCACCGAGCATGGCGCCCGGAATACTGCCAATGCCGCCCAAGACCGCCGCGGTGAAGGCCTTCAGGCCCACCAGGAAACCGGCGTTAGGGTTGATCACACCGTACTGCATGCTCAGCAGCACGGCCGCCACGGCTGCCAGTGCGGCACCGATGACGAAGGTCAGGGCGATGATGTTGTTAGTGTTGATCCCCAGCAGGTTGGCCATCTTGATGTCTTCGGCACAGGCACGGCAGGCACGGCCCAAGCGCGAACGGGAGATGAACAGGGTGAGGCCGGTCATGGCCACCAGAGTGACCACGAACACTAGAATCTGCATGTAGGAAATCAGGACTTCCTCAGCACCACCTGGGCCGAAGGAGAAACTCCCCGGAATCAGGTTGGGAATGGACTTGTCCTTGGAGTCCTGCGAGAGCAGTACCGTGTTTTGCAGGAAAATCGACATACCAATGGCAGAAATCAGCGGGATCAACCGGTTGCTGTTACGCAAGGGACGGTAAGCGACCCGTTCAATACTGTAGCCATAGGCACTGGTCACGACGATCGTCGCAAGAAACGCGGCGGTCATCAGTAGCGGCAGAGAATCAAGCCCCATCATGGCCAGCCCGGCAAGGACGATGAAGGCCACGTAAGAACCGATCATGTAGACCTCGCCATGGGCGAAGTTGATCATTCCAATGATGCCGTAAACCATTGTGTAGCCAATGGCTATCAAGGCATAGGTGCTGCCAATGGTCAGACCATTAACCAGCTGTTGGAAAAAGTGATAGATCTCAGGCATTACAGCGCTCCTAAAAACCTGATACGCATTTCACTGGTGGGGGAGCCCCGTGTGGTGCCTTGTGGTCTTTGGCCACTTCGGTACCAGCACCTGCCAGCGAACCGCTGGTGACGGTTTTAAGATTTTCAGGTGAACCAGCTCCCGGATCGCGGGAATCAGGTCCATGAACCTCGTAAAACAAAGCCCACTGCTCGCACAGTGGGCTTCTTAGTCAATGGTCAGACTGGGTTATTGAGGCGAAACTTCGGTTTTAGGTTTGCCGAAATGCCATTGGTAGACCACGAATTTGAAGTCTTTCAGGTCGCCTTTGTCGTCGAAGGACAGGTCGCCCGTCGGGGTCTTGAAGGTGCCCGAGTGGATAGCAGCAGCTACCTTGGCAGTGTCTTCGCTCTTGGCGGCCTTGATGCCTTCAGCAATCACTTCTACAGCCGAGTAGGCCGGGAACACGAACGGGCCGGTCGGGTCCTGCTTCTTGTCGGCGAAGGCTTGTACCAGTGCCTTGTTGGCAGGGTCCTGATCGAAGGATTTCGGCAGGGTAACCAGCAGGCCTTCGGAGGCGTCTTGGGCTATCTGCGAGATGGAGTCGTTGCCGACGCCTTCTGGGCCCATGAACTTGGCGTTCAGGCCTTTTTCCTTGGACTGACGCAGGATCAGGCCCAGCTCTGGGTGGTAGCCGCCGTAGTAGACGAAGTCGACGTTGGCTTGCTTGAGCTTCTGGATGATCGAGGAGAAGTCCTTGTCGCCAGCGTTCAGGCCTTCAAAGACGGCAACCTTGGTGCCTTTCTCTTCGAGGGTTTTCTTCACGGCGGTGGCGATACCTTCACCGTACTGCTGCTTGTCATGCAGAACGGCAACGACTTTCGGCTTCACGTGGTTGGCAATGTAGTTGCCAGCCGCTGGACCCTGGGCGCTGTCCAGACCGATGGTGCGGAAGATCATCTTGTAGCCACGGGAAGTGATATCCGGGCTGGTGGCTGCCGGGGTGATCATGATCACGCCTTCATCTTCATAGATGTCGGAGGCAGGTTGGGTAGAGCTGGAGCACAGGTGGCCGACGACAAACTTGACGCCATCGTTGACCACTTTGTTCGCTACGGCCACGGCTTGTTTAGGGTCGCAAGCGTCGTCGTATTCCTTGGCTTCGAGCATCTTGCCGTCGACGCCGCCCTTGGCGTTGATCTGCTCAATGGCCATTTTGGCACCGATGAACTGCATGTCGCCGTACTGAGTGACCGGACCGGTCTTGGGACCTGCGATGCCGATCTTGATGGTATCGGCGGCAAACGAATGGCTGGCAACCCCGGCCAGAACCATTGCGGCAAACAGCTTGGAAATCTGCTTAGTAGCCTTACTCATAGTGCTCCACTCATTCTGTTGTATTTTTTATAGTCCTGGCGGCCAAAGCTACAGGACCGGATCAGGTTCTCCGTCGAGGCCTCGCCTCATACCGCAGACCCGAATTTCCCCGGCCTTACCCCCGGCAACTGTACCGGTACAGTGTAGAGCGCCGCTTCATCGCTTGAAAAGCGGGCTCGCAGAGGCAAAACCTGGGCGCGTCGCTTAATTGACTGAAAGTTATAAAAAAGCGTCTTCAGTTTTGCCCTATATGTCGGCAATCCTTGGCTTTTCCTGCACTCACCGATCAATTGCTTATTTGAAACTGGGTTTTCTGCAAAAATACCGGCTTTTAGCAGCCGAATTATTTCTGGTAGGAACCCATGACTGATGAAGTAAGCACCCTCTATGCCAAACTGCTCGGCGAGACCGCGGTCATTGAGTGGAAAGCACTGGAGCGTTTTTGGGCCAAGGGTGACCTGATTTGGGTCAAGCCGACACTGGACCTGATCGAGGTCGCCGAGGCGATGGCCGAAAACCGGGGCGAAGCCTTTGCTGCATGGCACGCTGAGGGTGCTGTCGGCAAACTCTCTGATGAGCAGGCGCTAGACCTTCAGGCGCGAGATCCGCAGATATGGGCGGTGGTGGTTTCCCCCTGGATCGTGATTCAGGAAAAACCGGCGCCCTGATTTGGTGCGCAAAAATGCACAGTGGCTCACGGTTGGTGCGCGGTACTGTTCAGCCGGGGTGACACTTGGTAACAGTCCAGCGACTTCAAGGGGTGTCGGTAACAGTCCGTACCGATTGATAAAAGCCGCTTTGCGGGTGAGGAAGGTCTGCGCAGCCATCGAGGCTGCGCAGATCTTGGCGCCGGCGAAACCGGGCCCTGATCACGGGTATCTCAGTAATCAACCTTGCCTGTATGGGTGTTGAGGGAGATAACCCGTGTCTTGCCAATCCGGTGACGGTAAATTTCTCGCAGGTATTTCACCGCTTTCTTCACGCATTCGCGTGAAAGCCGGATGTCGTTGATCGAGACAAACTTGCTCTTGTCATTGATCAGCTCACGGTACTTCTTCTCATACATCGGCTTGATCGCGTACCAGTTGGTATCGAGGATCTTGGCCGGATTCTCGAACTCGTTGAGCAGCTCATCGATGTGGTTTTCGTCGAAGTGATCGCTGGTGATGAAGTCGAGCATGGCGTTGTCCAGCGTATCGTCGAAACGGTACGGGTTACGCGCAAAGCAACGCTTGATGAAGGCCACGATCAGCGTCAGGAAGTCGTCCGACAGGCACGGGCTCTTGGCGATCAGGGTGGTCAGCGACAGGTTGGCGGAGGCGCCGATGACCAGCGCATAGCGCTTGAGCGTCGTATTGGGGAACAGGCTGTTGAGGTGGGTCTTGAGCCGGTTCAGGTCCATGTAGGAGAGCTTGTAGTCCTTGGGCAGCGAGACGATCGAGACCACCGATGAGCAGTTCTTGAAGAAATGCAGATCATGCAGTGCCGCTGCGTCATAACCTGAGGTCTTGTACTGCTCCAGGGCTGCGCGGTAGCGCTTGGACTCAATCGGCAAGAGGCTGATGCCTTCAATGGCCTGGGTCTGCTTGTTGAAGTGCGGTAAGTCGATGGAGCGGAAAAACAGGTCGTCGATATCCAGGCGAGGCTGCTCTTTCTCGAACACCTTGAACTTGTCCGAGCTCGGGGTCTGTTGTTCCGGTACCACTGATTCGGCGTAGGCAATGGCCACCGGGCCTGCCAGGCTCATGAACAGGTCATTGGCATCCAGGCGGATGGTTTCGCCAATATCGATACCGGCGCGACGGAAGTAGGCCTGATCGTAGTCGGTGGTTACCGCCTGGGCGGTAAGGATGTTGAAGATCTGCTGCGAGATGTACTGGTTAGCGTGCTTTTCCATCGCATTGACATCAATGTTCTGGATAGTGCCGTCATCGCTTTCTTCGGCATAACGCATGATGTCGTTGGAGATCAGCATCATCGCGTTCCAGGGGCGAATACGGCCCATGACACTGGCTTCGCTGCTGTCTTCATTGTCGAAGTTGTAGGAGAAGTCCCATTCTTCCGAGAGATACTTGCACAGCAGGCGTCCGGCGTTGATGTGCAGGGCCTCGGACATCTCGCTACGGTGGTCGGAGATGTTCGGCAGTACGCAGATACCGCTGGTGAAGATCGGCTCAAAGACGAACGAGTGTCCGCTCTTGCCGTCATTCTCGTCAGCCGGTTTGGTGTCGAACGTCTTGTTCATGTAGGAGTACTGCTGGGCCAGGCCGAACTCCGAGGCCATGCCCGAGCCGGTACCACCACCGGCGCTGAAAATGTAGAAGTACAGGCGCGACTGGTTGGCTTTGATGCCACAGGAGTCGATCAGGTACGAATGGATCAGCTTCCAGTCAGTACTGGAGAAGCGCTGGGTTTCCTTGTTCAGGATGATCTTCGCCAGGTACTGACCCAGGATCGGTGCGTTACCGGCACCCCCGGCATGAACCTCGGACAGGTCCATGATTTTCATTTTGCTGTAATCGCGGATAAAACCGCTGGTCTCGCCTTTGCGCGAGAAACGGATGCGCCCGGCGATGTCTTTGTCCAGGTCGCCCAGCATCACCAGTGGTTCAACCAGAAAGACCGGTTTGCTGCTCTTGTTCTGCACCAGACGCAGGTTGTTGCGGATCCATCGCGCCGGGCTGTAGCTGATGTCGTTGCTGACCCTTTCCTCGTTGTTGAACTCATTGAGGTAGAAGGTGCGTGCGTTGTAGACCAGTTCTGCGACGTCCAAGGCAATGTTCGAGCCGCAACGGCCCAAACCGATCAGACAGACCGATGGGAACTGTTGATCAAGGCGCAGTTGGCTTTCATCTTCCTGATGTGGGCTTGGCGGAAAGACCAGGTCGCGCAGGCCGTCGAGGTTGTCGAGGATGCGCTGGATGTCGGTTTCTGTGTAGTACAGGTACTGCTGTGGGTTCAGCGTGCGAGTGCCGTAGTATTCCCTAGACCCTGTAGCAGTGTACGTGGCAGTAGACGACATCAGTTCGGAAACCACATTGGCAGGAGTGTTCTTGGAAGTCATTGTGTGCCGTGTGCCTTGGGGGGATGGCTGTTCAAAGGGAACATCATAGAGTACTCACGGAACCGGTTGTGCGGGTTTAGTCACGAGCCGTCTGTGTGAGTCCTGGGATTTTCCCTAAAACTCTGTAGGTAAATTTTCTGTTTACGCCTGCAATCTTGATCGTCCAATTGCGCAACTTCTTTAATCAAACTTTCTGGAGTGTTTCATGAGTGTTGCACGACCTTCGTTGGGGTTTGCTGGTATCGGTCTTATGGGGCTACCCATGTGCAAGCGGCTTTTGGCGGCTGGATACCCGTTGACGGTGTGGAATCGTTCACCGGAAAAGTGTGCAGACTTGGTTGCTGCGGGGGCTCGCCTGGCCACTACACCTGCCGAATTGTGCCAGTACGCCGATGTCGTGATGCTGTGTTTGGCCGACACTGCGGTGGTCCGTGAGGTTGTGTTTGGTGAAAACGGCGTGGCCAGTGGTGCCAGGGCCGGTCAGTTGTTGGTGGATTTTTCCAGTATTGAGCCTGGTGCCACCCGTGAGATGGCTGCCGAGCTGGCGGCGCTCAACGGCATGAGTTGGCTGGATACACCTGTGTCAGGAGGCACACCGGGCGCTGAGGCCGGCACCCTGGCGATCATGGTCGGCGGTGCTGCGCAGGACCTGGCGCGGGTGCAGCAGGTTTTACTGACCCTGGGCCAGCGTGTTACTCATATGGGGCCGGTTGGAGCAGGGCAGGTGACCAAGGCGTGCAATCAAATGATTGTTGCCTGTAATGCGTTGGTGATCGCTGAAGTGGTAGCGCTGGCCGAGCAGTCTGGGGTTGATGCACGCCTCATTGCCGAAGCCCTTGCTGGCGGTTTTGCCGACTCCAAGCCCTTGCAGATTCTCGCGCCGCAAATGGCCGAAAGCCATTTTGAACCGGTCAAGTGGCATGTGCGCACCTTGCTCAAGGACCTTGATACTGCCGTCAAGTTTTCGCGTGAGCAGGGTTCAGCTACGCCCATCAGCGGGCTTGCTGCCCAATTGATGCGTCTGCATGGTAGTCAGGGGTATTTGCAAAAAGATCCGGCAACCCTGGTGCAGCTGTATCGGCGCAAGGACTGATACCAAGGCCGGCGTCTACAGCACACTGTTCATTGTGCTGTAGACGCCGGGTTTGCCAGCAAGACGTTCCGATACCGATCAGCCGGCAACCAGTACCCGGATGGCTTCCAGGCGCAGTGCAGCTTTTTCGAGCATGGCCAGGCCATCTCTACCTTGCTTGCGCAGGGCTTCGATTTCGCTGTCGCGTACGCTCGGGTTGACGGCCTGCAGGGCGGTCAGGCGTGCCAGTTCTTCTTCGGTCTCGGCAGCCAGGCGACGCTGCGCTTCGGCTACGCGTTCGGCATGACGCGGCATGATCTTGGCTTCGCCTGCGTTGATCCGTGGCGCCAGCACATCGCGCTGAGCCTGGATGAACTTGTTTGCGCTGGCCTTGGGCACACTCTCCAGTTGGTCGTTCAGGGTTTCAAACGAGACCCGCGCGGCCAAGTCGTTGCCGTTGGTGTCGAGCAGGCAGCGCAAGGCGGCTGGTGGCAGGTAGCGGCCCAACTGCAAGGCGCGTGGCGCTACCACTTCGCTGACGTACAGCAGTTCAAGCAGCACGGTGCCAGGCTTGAGCGCCTTGTTCTTGATCAAGGCTACAGCGGTGTTACCCATCGAACCAGACAGGACGAGGTCCATGCCACCCTGCACCATAGGGTGTTCCCAGGTGAGGAACTGCATGTCTTCCCGCGACAGCGCCTGATTGCGGTCGTAGGTGATGGTCACACCTTCGTCGTCGCCGAGCGGGAAGCTGGCGTCGAGCATCTTCTCGCTTGGCTTGAGGATCAGGGCGTTTTCCGAATGGTCTTCGCTATCGATGCCAAAGGCGTCGAACAGGGTTTCCATGTAGATCGGCAGGGCGAACTGGTCATCTTGTTCCAGGATCGCCTCGACCAGTGCCTGGCCTTCGCCGGCACCACCGGAGTTGAGCTCCAGCAGGCGGTCGCGACCGCTGTGCAGCTCGGCCTCAAGGCGCTCGCGTTCGGTGCGCGCCTCAGTGACCAGCGCTTCCCATTGCTCGACATCAGTGTCTTCCAGCAGCGGCAGCAGGCGCGGGCCGAACTGATGCTGCAGGGCGTTGCCGGTAGGGCAGGTGGCCAGGAAGGCATTCAGGGCCTGGTGGTACCACTGGAACAGGCGCTCTTGCGGGCTGTCTTGCAGGTACGGCACATGCAGTTCAATGGTGTGCTTCTGGCCGATACGGTCCAGGCGGCCAATACGTTGCTCGAGCAGGTCCGGGTGAGCGGGCAGGTCGAACAGTACCAGGTGGTGAGAGAACTGGAAGTTGCGGCCTTCGCTGCCGATCTCTGAGCAGATCAGTACCTGAGCACCGAATTCTTCGTCGGCGAAGTAGGCGGCGGCACGGTCGCGCTCCAGGATGCTCAGGCCTTCGTGGAAGACCGTAGCTGGAATGCCAGAGCGCACACGCAGGGCGTCCTCCAGGTCCATGGCGGTTTCGGCGTGAGCACAAATCACCAGAACCTTGACCCGCTTGAGCATCTTCAGGGTATCAATCAGCCAGTCAACCCGTGGGTCGAAGTGCCACCAGCGTTCGTCTTCGCCGGTGTCGCCTTGGGCCTGGAATGAGACTTCCGGGTACAACTCGGCATGTTCGCCCGGCGACAGCTCCATGTATTGATCGGGGCAGGGCAGCGGATACGGGTGCAGTTGGCGCTCAGGGAAGCCCTGGACTGCGGCACGGGTGTTACGGAACAGAACTCGGCCGGTACCGTGACGGTCGAGCAGCTCGCGAATCAAGCGGGCGCTGGCCTGTGTATCGCCGTCGTTGACCGCCGCCAACAGGGCTTCGCCCTCGGCGCCCAGGAAATTCTGGATGGTCGCGTGGGCCTTGGGTGACAGGCGGCCTTCATCGAGCAGCTCCTGGACGGCTTCGGCTACCGGGCGATAGTGCTCGCTCTCGGCGCGGAAGGCGGCCAGGTCATGGAAGCGGTTCGGATCAAGCAGACGCAGACGGGCGAAGTGGCTGTCCTGACCGAGTTGCTCAGGGGTTGCTGTCAGCAGCAGAACGCCAGGAATAATCTGGGACAGTTGTTCAACCAGCGCATACTCAGGGCTCACCTGATCTTCGTGCCAGACCAGATGGTGGGCTTCGTCGACTACCAGCAGGTCCCAGCCCGCGGCAAACAGCGCATCCTGGGCTTTTTCGTCTTCGCTCAGCCACTCCAGAGCCACCAGGGCCAGCTGGGTGTCTTCAAATGGGTTGCTGGCATCGCTTTCGATGAAGCGCTCGGCATCGAACAGGGCAACCTGCAGGTTGAAGCGACGACGCATTTCCACCAGCCACTGATGCTGGAGGTTTTCCGGTACCAGGATCAGCACGCGGCTGGCACGGCCCGAGAGCAGTTGGCGATGGATAACCAGGCCGGCTTCGATGGTTTTGCCCAGGCCCACTTCGTCGGCCAGCAGAACCCGTGGCGCAATACGGTCAGCAACTTCGCGGGCAATGTGCAACTGGTGGGCGATGGGTTGGGCGCGCGCACCACCCAGCCCCCACAGTGACGACTGCAACTGACGGCTGGTATGTTCCAGCGTGTTGTAACGTAGCGAGAACCACGGCAGTGGGTCGATTTGCCCTGCGAACAGACGGTCACTGGCCAAGCGGAACTGGATGAAGTTCGACAGCTGGGTTTCCGGCAGGGTGCAGGCCTGATTCTGGCCATCCAGTCCGTGGTAAACCAGCAGACCGTCGACATCATCGACCTCACGCACGGTCATCTTCCAGCCTTCGAAATGGGTGATCTGGTCACCAGGCGAGAAGCGCACCCGTGTCAGTGGCGCATTGCGCAGGGAGTACTGGCGAGTGTCGCCAGTGGCCGGGTAGAGCACGGTCAACAAGCGGCCGTCCTGTGCCAGAACGGTCCCCAGACCTAGCTCGGCTTCGCTGTCGCTGATCCAGCGTTGCCCCGGTTGATACTGCTGCGCCATACTGCCTGACTCCCGCCATGAAAAGCCGACTATCTTAACGGATAGGTCTCTGTAGACCAAAGAGTCTAGCAACTTCGTCGACGAAATCTGCCGATGCTGCATGACCCGCAACAGAAGGACTGTCTTGCCATGTCTGTAAAGCGCTTGTGGTTACTTCGTCCTTTCATCGTGAGCGGCCTGGTACTGCTTTCAGCCTGTGGACAGGGCGGCTTTGAGGTGCTTGCACCGTTGCCCGCGGCGCAGATTGATGCGCTGGGCGTCGACGCCCCGCTGAAGACAGTGCATTTTCGCGACAAAGACGGTGAGGGCTTGCTGGTATTGAGCCGTACCGACGGCCAGGCAACCGACGAAGAAATGGCTGAGGATGTCGATAAAGTGGTGTTGATCGCGACACTCTATGGTCGAACGACGGCCGATGAACCGTTCAAGTCGCGCTGGCAGATCGACAACGAAACCACCTGCGCTGGCCTGGACCTTGATGTCGGGTTCTACCCGGATGTCACGGAGGTCAGTGACCTGAACAATGATGGGGTGGCGGAGTTGACGATCGCTAGCCACGCCTTCTGCGGCGGAGGTATCGACCCTCACGCTATCATGGTCGAGTTGCGTGAGGGGCAGGCGTATTACGCCATCGAAGGGCAGTCGCTGGTAAATGTGCCTGGTGACGGTTCATACGGGGGTGAGCGCAAAGACAGCCCGTCGTTGACGAATGCCCCCAAAGTACTGCGTGATCATCTGGAGGCTGTCTGGAGCAAAGTCTACAAGCGCCCCTGGAGCCATATCGACGGTGGTGACGACAACGCGGCTCAATAGCGGTGCCAGCCGCCCAGGCTATACTGATCGTTCAGGACGCCCAACTCATCAGGCGCGAATGTGCCCGTCTCGGCTCAAGGTAATGGGGTTGCGGCCGACACTCTGGCGACAGGAGACCCACCCATGCTGCCGCCTATCATTCCGCTCAGTGCTGCGCCCGTAACCTCGCAACTGGACCCGGTCAAACCGACACCGGACATCCCTCCCGTGGTGCCAGCCCAACCGAGTTCCGGTGATGGCAGCATTAACCTGAAGCAGCGTGATCCGGAACAGGACACCTACTTAATGCGTGAGCAACAGCGCCGCCAACAGCGTCGCCGCAGAGATCACGACGAGCAGTACGATGCCGTACCGGGCGACGAAGTCAATGCCGACAATACGGTGCCGGTGGCGCCGCTGATGGGTGAGCAGCCACGTCAGGGGCTGCTGGTCGACATCGAAGTCTGAAGAAACACCGCTGTACTGGTCAGCGCGAGCCTTAGCCTTCATTATTGCCACTTCTGCCGTCAGCGTTTCGAGCTAACCATGAGCCAAGACAATCTGATCGACTTCGGTGCCGAGCGTGCCAAGCGCGTTCACGACCTCAACGAGAAGCGCCTGAATGAAGTCCGTCAGGCATTTGAACAGGCCATGCCGTTGGGCAAGGGCAAGAAAAAGCCCAAGGGCAAACCCAAGAAGCGTTGAAAACTTGATGCAGGTCAACCCTGCACCTGCATCGCCCCCAGCTCTGGTGGGCGCTATTGACCTCGGTCAATTTTCCCTCCCGCCTTATTCGCTAACTTAGGCCCCATCAAACAGGTGCAGGCGAATGGAGGCCGATATGTTCTTCGATAATGTGGTTATCGCTGGCGTTGTGACAGTCGGGCTGATGCTGCTCTTCTTCGCGGGCCTGGGCATTTTCATCTGGAAGGATTCGAGCAAACGCAAATCGCGTTGATTCTTCCGATACAACGAGCACGCAAGGCATTTAGGGCGACTTCGGTCGCCCATTTTTTTTGCCTGAAAAAAACCAGGCGCTCGCGCTAGCACGCTTCTGCAGGCATGGGTATCGCTTGCAAGGTCGGCGGGCAAGTGGGTGATGATGCGGAAACAAACTGCTGGACGAATAATAGTTAGCTAGCTAGTAATCTGGCTCTGATTCATTGCCGCTTAACTGTCTATCGTTAGATTACTGTTCATCAAGGTTCGTCTCGTGCCGATCACTCTGCAGGCCCTGTTGGCGCCGAACATGCGCGCTGTGCAATTTGCCCTGAAGACGCTTCTGGGCGGTGGGCTGGCGCTTTGGCTGGCGTTGCGTTGGGGGCTTGAGCAGCCTGCCTGGGCATTGATGACAGCCTTTATCGTTGCTCAGCCGCTATCAGGAATGGTGGTGCAGAAGGGGTTGGCCCGTTTGCTGGGGACCTTGGTCGGCACGGTCATGTCGGTGTTGTTCATCGGCCTTTTTGCGCAGACGCCTTGGTTGTTCCTGTTGGCCTTGGCCTTATGGTTGGCACTGTGTACGGCCTGCTCGACACTGTTGCGCAGTGCTTGGGCTTACGCCTTCGTGCTGGCCGGTTACACCGTGGCCATTATTGCACTGCCGGCGGTTGATCATCCGTTGTTGGTGTTCGATCAGGCCGTGGCACGTTGCACCGAGATTTGCCTGGGCATCGTATGTGCCACCCTGACCAGTGCGCTGCTCTGGCCATTGCGGGTTGAACAGCAACTGGCCGGGCAAGCGCGTCAGGCATGGGTGAGTGGCATGCAGGCCGCGAGAGCTTCCCTGATCGGCGAAGAGCAGGACCGTAGAGAACTGCTGGATATTCTTGGGCGCATTGTTGCGGTCGATTCGCAGCGTGAACATGCCTGGTTCGAGGGGCATCTGGGGCGTGAGCGGGGGCGGGCCATTCGCGGCTTGAGCCAGACGTTGCTCGTTCTGCTGCGTATAGCGCGTTCGGTGCGACGCCAGTGGCGACAGCTGGATGAGCGCGAGGCAGCACAGGTGGCACCTTGGTTCAGCAAGGTTTACGAGGCCTTGGCAGCGCCGGATCTGGCTAGCCTGTTGCTGCTGCGCCAACGTGTTTGGGAGGCTGCCAGTGATCAGGCGCGCAGCTCTGCAGAACACTACTGTCTGGCCCGGTTGACGCTGTTGCTGGATAAGATCATGAACGCCACCGTGGCACTACATGCGGTTGAGGAGGGTAAGGCGCCGGCCGACCTGCCTGACAGCCTGGCAGTGCACCGCGATCTACCGTTGGCATTGTTGTTCGGTTCGCGCAGTGCGCTGGCGTTCCTGGCGATGGCCAGTTTTTGGCTGGCCACTGGCTGGCTATCAGCGCCGGGTGGCTTGGTGCTGACCTGCGTGGTCTGCAGCCTGTTCGCCAGCCGCGAAAATGGTGCGCAGATCGGTCTGAGCTTCTTGCGCGGAATGCTGCTCGCTATTCCGACAGCGTTTTTCGTGGGGCAGATCCTGCTGCCACAGTGGAGTGGTTTCCCCATGTTGTGCATGGCGATGGGCGTGCCGTTGTTTTTCGGCGCGCTAGGTATGGCCAATCCGAAAATCGGCGCTACGGCCACCTCGTACAGCCTGCATTTCATCGTCCTGGTCGCGCCACTCAACGCCATGCATTTTGATGTGGCGGTGTTCCTCAACAGTGCCCAGGCGATGATGGTCGGTGTCGGCGCTGCAGTGTTGGCGTTCAAACTGCTGGTGTTACGTGATCCCGCCTGGCATGGCCGCCGTCTGCGGGCTGCGACGCAGAGCGACCTGGTGCGCTTGACCCGGCGTGATCTACGGGATGCGGAAACCTGGTTTGGCGGGCGTATGGCAGATCGTCTGCTACAGATGGCGCGACACTACGCCGCGTTGCCGGTGCAAGCACGTGAGCGCTGGGACGATGGCCTGCATGGGCTGGATATCGGTGATGAGTTGCTGCACCTGCGCATGTGTCTCGAGGTTGCCCAAATGCCTTTGCTTCAGGCTCAGCGTGCGTATCTACAGCAGCTTGAGCAGGTGCTGGCGCTGGGGCCAGGGGCTGGTCGTGAGGGACTACTTGATGAAGCCAGCGCAACCTTTATCACTGTGTTGCAGCGACAGCCGTCAAGTGACCCTCTGCGCCTGGCGATAGGTGCTGTACTGCAACTGCAAAAGAGCTGGGGCAAATGGTGCCGTCGGCAGGAGGAACTGCATGTGCTTGCGTGAGTGGGCAGTGGGCGGCGTGCTGCTCAGCCCGTTTTTGGTGTACGTGCTGTTGGCCTTGCTGCTGACGGGTGTGGTGCGTCTGCTGCTAAGGCTAACCCCTCTGGGCAGCTGGGTATGGCATGAGGCGTTGTTCGATTGTGCGTTGTTTGTTTGTATCCTGACCCTGATCACTCGTGTGCTCGGGCCTCTGTAAGGAGTTTGACCATGCGTGCTTATGTCCGTGTTGCCGTGACCTTGTGTCTGGTCGTTGTCGCGGTGTTTGCCGGGCTTGAATTGTGGCGTTACTACATGCTGACACCCTGGACCCGTGACGCAAAGATTCGCGCCGATGTAGTCATCATCGCTCCGGACGTTTCCGGGTGGGTGCGAGAACTCAAGGCCCATGACAACCAGGCGGTCAAGGCGGGTGATCTGCTGATGTCGATTGATCGGGACCGCTTCGAGGCGGCACTTGAAAAGGCCAATGCGGTCGCCGAAACCCGCCAGCATCAACTGCGCTTGCGCGAGCAGGAAGCTTCACGTCGTGCGGCGCTGGGGCCGCAAGCGATCAGTGCCGAGTTGCGCGAAAATGCCCAGATCATTGCTGCTGTTGCTCGTGGTGAATTGCGTGAAGCCCGGGCGGAGGTAAAGGCTGCCGCGTTGAACCTGGCGCGTAGCGACGTTCGGGCGCCCCGCAGCGGGCATATCACCAACCTGCGGCTGGCTGAAGGTAACTACGTCAACGCCGGCCAACCGGTAATGGCACTGGTGGATGATTCGACCTTCTATGTCCAGGCCTACTTCGAAGAAACCAAACTGCCGCGCATCAAGGTCGGCGCGCCGGTGAAAGTCTGGCTGATGAGCGCTGGTGAGCCAATGCAAGGCCATGTCGAGAGCATCAGTCGCGGCATTACTGACCGCAACGCTACCCCCGACAGCCAGTTACTGGCCGAAGTCGAGCCTACCTTCAACTGGGTGCGTCTGGCCCAGCGCATTCCGGTGCGGATCAAGCTCGATCAGGCTCCCAAGGACGTCATCCTGAGTGCCGGCATGACGGCCAGCGTTCAGGTTCAGGAGAACTGAAGTTTCAGTGCTATGGGGGAGTGGAGGGTGACACGCCTTTACCCGGAATACAGAGCATCAAAAACCTTTTCCGACGCAGGCTTATTTCCATTAGGCTAAGCCGCATCAATTCCCCAGCAGAGGGAACCTCGGTGTTTTTTCCGTTGCCAGGCGTGCCATTCCTTTCTGTATCAGTGAGGTTGGACATGCACATCACGTCCCAGGACATTTGCGCCGCAGCCGATCAGCTCAAGGGCTTCGTCGGTTTCAATCGTAAGCTCGATAAGCACATCGTGCGATTCAGCGAGGACTCATTTGGCATGGACGTGGCTGAAGACAGCATCACGCCCAGCAGTGAGTTCGTCTGGAGGCGCAGCAGCGATGAGGTCATGACACTGGGTCGTGATCTCATCGAGGTGTTGTTGACGCAGAACATCGACGAGCGGCTAAACATCAGTGAGCCTCTACGGGTCTATCTGCGGCGTAAGGATCTTCCAGAGATCTCGGCGCGGCGCCGCATAGTGGCTTGAGTGTTCTGCCAAGGACAATGAACGCGTCTATAACCGCCAGCGATCAGGTCAATACGCACGGGGAGATGCCGCGGGCCTCAGGCTAGGTGAACGCTGGCGTATGTCGTGCAGCGGCGAAGCTGACTTGATTGCGGCCGTTGTTCTTGGCGCTGTAAAGCGCTTTGTCGGCTTCATCGAGCCAGCTCACGGGGTCGTCGAATGTTTCGTGGCAAAGGGCCAGGCCAATGCTCAGGGTGATGCGCAGATCGGGTAGCTGCTCGTTGCGGTAGGCACTGATTTTTTCGCGCAGGCGTTCCATGATCTGAACGGCTTGCTCTATGTCGATGTTTGGCAGGATCACGCAGAACTCATCGCCCCCATAGCGCCCGGCCAGGTCGTCTTCACGCAGGTTTTTCTTTATCTCGGTGCCCAACTGGCGCAATACACAGTCACCGACGACATGACCGTACGTGTCATTGATACGCTTGAAGTGATCAATGTCGATAATGGCAATAACTGCTTGCCGACAGTCCTGCTGGCATCTCTGAAACTTGAGCTGTAGGGCGTCTTTCCACGAACCATGGTTGAGCAGGCCGGTCAGGCTGTCGGTGCGGCTCAAGGTACTCAAGGCACGCTTGTGTTCGGCTAGCTTGATTGCCAACTGGTAGCAGACGCCTCCCACTGCCAGCGGGTAAAGGGTGAGCATCGGCAGGCAGGCATAGACCTGCAGTGAGGTGCTGTGCAACTGAAGGCCGGGGCCGAACAGGGCAATAGACACGGCCATGCCCGTACCTTGAGCCAGCAGCCCTGACAGGCACAGACGCTTGCCGCCAGCGGCCACATTGTTCATCGTCATCATCGAAAGGATGGTTACGCTGGGTAGCGGGTTGAATTGCATGGTTGCGGCCCAGAATCCACCCATCAACGAGTCGACCAACAGGTTTCGGCGTTCAGCGTCGTAGGGTGTTCTGGATCTCAATGCGATTCGATAAGCAATGTGCGGCCAAGCCAGGCCGTTGATAAACAGCAGCACCCAGACCCATGGCGCAACGGAAACACTGCCCAGTGCTGCCCAGACACTGAACAGGCCGATCCCCAGGCCGATGATGCGTGGCAGATAGATTCGCCTGACAAATGATGTCCCTTTCCCGTGTTGGTGTTCCGTCATAGTCGTCGATCTTTTTTGGGGCGCCGTTTATCGCATAATTTGCATGAATATTGTTGAGTATTCGGTTGCGATTGCGGAGTGGCTTTACAGGCCATTTCACGGTTGCAACAGGTAGCAACGCAAAGTAATGGCCTTTTGATGCGGTGGGCGCGCTACTCGCTGCTCTCACTGGCATCGGCCTGAGCCCAATTGGCACGCCACAGCTGGTTCAGTGCCTGGTCGACGGGAGCGGTAAACACGCCCGCGTTACCTGCAATGTAGCCGGCTTTCCAGAACTCGTAGCCTTGGGTGAAGTCCGGTACGGGCCCTTTACCTTTAAGTGACGTAACGCTGGCCTCAATGGCCGACCTGGCGAAGGGCATGTGTGGCATTGCGCTGTAGCTACCCTGAGCCCGGGCGTTCGGCATTTGGAACCCATCGACGCGAACATGCAACACATCGCCCATGTCGGGGTAGTGCTCGACCTTGAGAATGGTCAGGGTTGAGGCTTGTTCGTTGGGCCGGGTTTTATAAGACCAGATTTGGCCGGGTTGAAAGTCTTGAGCCAGAACACTGCTGGAAAGCAGCATGGCGGCGAGAGCGACGTGCGGGTAGCGCATGACAAATCCTTTTGAGCATGAAAAACAGAAGTAAATCGCAATGCTTATCGGCACGAAGTTGATTGACTGTAATCGGCGTCGACACTGATGGCTCCGACGCACGTGTTGCATTGCTATAGTGTGTTTCAAACCTCGACGCTCCGGGATGACGCTATGTATGCCGCCTATCTGCAGCCTTTGAATGACCGTGAACTGGGTAGGCTGGATGACCTCCTGCTCAAGTAGGGCAACGACGATGCAATACAGACCCTGTCCGAGCTGGATGGCCTGTTCGTTGCGCTGGCTAGCTCGCCAAGTGCATTGATGCCAAGCCAATGGCTGCCTGAAATCAGTGGTGGGCGAAAGGTGAAGTTCAAAAAGGAGGCCGAGGGAGAGGCTTACTACGCGCTGTTGCTGCGACATATGAACAGTATCGAGCAAAGCCTGCAGGATGCTACCGACCGGTTTGAACCGCCTTTCCTGTGCTGCTGCGAGGGAATAGGTGTCGCAGACATGATTGAAGACTGGTGTTTCGGTTACATGCGCGGGGTTCAGCTTGCGCAATGGCCAGAGCTACCGGTAGAGCAGGCAGCCCACCTGGCGGCTATTGAACTGCACGGCCTGGAAGAAAGCCTCTCCAAAGTAGAAGCGCTGACTAAAGAAGAGCATTCCGCGTCGATCGAACCCATTGTTGTCGCCGCTCGCGCCTTGAATTGCTATTTTCTGGCGCAGCGCGCTCCAGAAGACGGCGCCTCGTAGCCGATCTGATTAACCCCTTCAGCGGCGGGGCGGCTTTGTTGTCACGGCTGTTGCCGGATAGGAAAGGTCGGGCTTTCCAGATAGCTATATAAGTAGCGATTCTTCTTTTTGCGGCGTTTCCAGTATTAGTGCTTGACGCCCCGTTTCATCTCTCTATAATGCGCACCTCTTCCGGCGCAGTCGAAACGGAAAACTCCTTGATAATCAATGAGTTAAATGTTTAACGAGGGTGCTGGAAGTGCTTCGGTCGAATAGATCGGCAGCGGTGAAAAAGGTGGTTGACAGCGAGTTGAAACGCTGTA
>NZ_PJQQ01000031.1:0-60414 GCF_002858665.1 Pseudomonas sp. FFUP_PS_473 | reverse complement strand
CTGAACCGCCGTGTACGGAACCGTACGCACGGTGGTGTGAGAGGACGGCGGGTGTGAACTCGCCTCCTACTCGATTTCAGTCACACTGGTCGAGGTTGCTTCCTGCCCGCTTGAGGTGTCCCTTGGGGCAGAATCCAAGTAAAGTGCCGCTCCCGCCGTACCCGCAGAGGATTTTTCATGAGCCAACCCATCAATATTGCCGTGATCGGCGCCACCGGAACGGTCGGCGAAACCCTTGTGCAGATTCTTGAGGAGCGCGATTTTCCGCTGGGTACGTTGCACCTGTTGGCGAGCATCGAGTCGGCCGGCAGCTCGGTGGCCTACCGTGGCAAGAACCTGCGCGTGCGCGAGGTGGATGCGTTTGATTTCAGTCAGGTCCAGTTGGCGTTCTTTGCCGCCAGCCCGAGCGTGACCCTGAGTTTTGCGCCGCGAGCACAGGCCGCCGGGTGTGCGGTGATCGACCTGTCCGGCGCCTTGTCGGCCGAGCAGGCGCCTGCCGTCGTGCCAGAAGCCAATGCCGCCCTGATTGCCGGCCTGGCCTCGCCCAAGCAACTGCGTAGCCCGAGTGCCGCCGCGGTGGCGCTGGCGGTGGCATTGGCACCGCTCAAGGGTTTGCTGGAGCTGGAGCGTGTGCAACTGACCGCGTGCCTGGCGGTTTCGGCCCAGGGGCGTGAGGCGGTCAACGAACTGGCTCGCCAGACGGCTGAGCTGCTCAATGCACGTCCACTGGAGCCACGCTTCTTCGACCGGCAGATGGCCTTCAATCTACTGGCTCAGGTCGGTGCCAGTGATGATGCGGGGCACGGTGTGCTGGAGCGTCGTCTGGTGGCCGAGCTGCGTGAGCTGCTGGATTTGCCTTTGCTCAAGATTTCCGTGACCTGCGTTCAAGTCCCGGTGTTTTTTGGCGATAGCTACAGTGTGTCGTTGCACAGTCGTACGGCGGTTGATCTGGCGGCGGTCAATGCTGCATTGGAGTCGGCAGAGGGCGTGGAGCTGGTCGATGCCGGTGACTATCCAACGCCGGTCGGTGACGCGGTGGGGCAGGATGTGGTCTATGTAGGGCGGGTGCGTGGAGGTATCGACGAAGCCGAGCAACTCAACCTGTGGCTGACTACGGACAATGTGCGCAAAGGCGCGGCCTTGAACGCAGTGCAACTGGCGGAATTGTTGATAAAAGACCTTGCGTAAAAGATACTTGGCAACACTTTGCATAAAGATTCTGGATTGCTGGAAGTGAGCGGCCCCTGGGCGCTTGCGGGGCAGGTTGCAAACATGGCTCGCAGCTCAATGCCGGTCGATGCCCAAGGGCAGTTTTTCACTTCTTCTCGGTTGCCGGGGAAGGCTCACACAAAGGATGAGGTCATGCTTCGAATTCGCAAACTGGTGTTAGCAATAGCTGCCGCGTCGGCGCTGTCGTCCGGTATGGCGCATGCCCTTGGCTTGGGCGAGCTGACCCTCAAGTCGGCGCAGAACCAACCGCTGTATGCCGAAATCGAATTGCTCGATGTGCGTGACCTGACCGCTGCCGAAATCGCGCCGAGCCTGGCACCGAACGAAGAGTTCGCCAAGGCCGGTGTGGAGCGCCTGGGCTACCTCAATGACCTGACGTTCACGCCGGTGATCAATCCGGCCGGCAAAAGTGTGCTGCGGGTGACCTCCAGTCAGCCGCTGCCGGCACCGATGGTCAAGTTCCTTGTTCAGGTCATGTGGCCCAACGGGCGCTTGCTGCGTGACTACAGCGTACTGATCGATCAGGCGAAGTTCTCGCCCCAGTCGGCGCAGGCGGCTGCAGTGACCCCTGCGGTGACCGCGCCGGCGCGCTACACCACGGTTCGCCGTGACACCTTGTGGGAAATTGCCGCCAAGGCGCGTCAGGGCGGTTCGGTGCAGCAGACCATGCTGGCTATCCAGGCCCTGAACCCGGATGCGTTCATCAATGGCAACATCAATCAGCTCAAGACGGGCCAGGTGTTGCGCCTGCCCGACGCCCAGCAGATTCAGAGCACACCCCAGCCGCAGGCCGTGAAGGAAGTGGCCGAGCAGTATGCGGCCTGGCGTGAGGGGCGCCGTCTGGGCCCGCGCGCGCGTCAACTGGACGCCACGCACCGCGTCAAGGCTCAGGCTGCACCCGCCCGTATCGTCAAGCAGGACAACCTGCGTCTGGTGACGCCTGGCGCCAAGGGTGCTTCGGGCAACAAGGCGCTGGCTGACAAGCTGGCAACCACTCAGGAAAGCCTCGACACCAGCCGCCGCGATAACGCCGAGCTGAAAGAGCGCATGGCGGACCTGCAAAGCCAGCTGGACAAGCTTCAGCGCCTTATTCAGCTGAAAAATGATCAATTGGCTCGGCTTGAGGCTCAGGCCGCAGCCGCTCCAGAGCCTGCAGCGAATGCGGCGCCGGAGCAGCCGGTGATTGCTGCACAATTGCAGCCGGCGGCGACCAACCCTGTCGTCACGCCTGCGCCCGCTACGACCGATGCCGCGCCCGCGCCGGTAGAGTCGCAGGCAGCCAAGACTTCGCTGGATGATCTGTTGGGCAATCCGCTGCTGCTGGCACTGATCGCAGGCTCGGCGTTGCTGGTGTTGCTACTGCTTTTGCTGTTGTTGGCGCGTAAGCGCAAGGCCCAGCAGGAGGCGGAAAAGCACCTGCGCATGGCACGTGCACTGGCTGAAGAGTCCGAGTTGGGGCCTGACCTGGACCTGCCGGAAAGCAGCTTCGAGGGGCTGGAAGTGTCGGCGCCAAGCGTCAAGCTGGCTCCTGCCGTGGTGGCTGCATCCGCAGCGGCGGCCACGGCCGCTGAACAGGCGCCGGTAGAGCCTGCGCCGAAAGCCGTTGAGCCGAAGCCAGTGGTGAAGGCTGCTCCAGTGGTTGAGGATGAGCCAGAGTTGGTCGCTGAGCCCGAAATTGTGGCTGAGCCAGTAGACCCCCTGTTGGCTGAGGTTGACTTGAGCATTGCGCGTGGTCGTTTGAACCATGCTGCCGAGTTGCTTGAACCAGCGGTTGAGCAAGCGCCGCAGCGCAGCGATCTGCGTTTGAAGTTGATGGAGGTCTACGCGCGCCAAGGTGATCGCGATGCCTTTACCGGTCATGAGCGTCAACTGATCGCCACGGGGCAGAATCACGCCGATGTTGAAGCGCTGAAGAGCCGCTTCCCGGCGATGGTCGCCCTTGCAGGTGGTGCGGCTGCCCTTGCTGCAGAACTGGACGCACAGTACGTCAAGGAACTGCTCCAGGATGAGTCACCGGCCGAGGTTGCGCCGCAGGTGCCTGAGGATGACCTGGGTGATGCCTTTGACCTGAGCCTGGATGATCTGGAGGGGTTGGACCTGGCGGATGCCACGGGTGTCGAAGAGGCCGTTGTGCCGGAGTTGACCGAGCAGGTAGCTGCGCACACTGAAGATGATCTGAGCTTTGATTCGGTGCTGCAGGAGCAGGTGGCCGCACCGCAGGTACCTGAACCAACGCCGCAGCCTGAGCCGGAGCCTGCAGCAGTGCCTGAAGTGGTTGTCGAAGCTGAACCCGAGCCCGAGCCCGAGCCACTGGATGACCTGGCTGATTTCGACCTGGATGTGGGTGATCAGCCATCGCCTTCGGTCGCCCAGGCGCCTCGGGATATCGAGGCTGAACTGGCGGCATTTGATGAGTCGCTAGGGCTTGAAGCCGACCTGCCAGAGCTTTCAGGCTTGGGTGATCTGGACTTCCCTGATGATTTCGACCTGAGCGTGTCGGGGGATTCGGATGCGGCTTCCGCCAGCTTTGCGTCCGAGCTGGAGGACGTCAATGCCGAGCTCGACAAGCTGTCGCAGGGTTTCGAGCTGCCGCCGGTCGCGCCGCGGTTTACCGCTGAAGATGCCGCCAGTCTGAATGACGAACCCGAGTTCGACTACCTGGCTGGCACCGATGAGGTAGCGACCAAGCTGGATCTGGCTCGGGCGTATATCGACATGGGCGACAATGAAGGTGCTCGCGATATTCTTGATGAAGTGGTCAAGGAGGGTGATCAGGAGCAGCGCCGCGAAGCCAGCGAAATGCGTTCGCGACTGGCCTGAGTCTTTTCCTGCAAGTCCAACGGCAGCCCTGGTGGCTGCCGTTGTCGTTATACTCCCCGCCATTGCGTAAATCGACAGGTTGTATCCCCTTGGACATCATTGATAACGCGGCCGCCGAAGCAGCGGCCGAAGGCTTTTTCAGAATTGCCCTGGGCGTCGAGTACAAAGGCTCGCGCTATCACGGCTGGCAGCGTCAGCGAAGCGGCGTATTGAGCGTGCAGCAAACGCTTGAGGAAGCCCTGTCGAAGGTGGCGGACTCACCGGTTTCCCTGGTCTGTGCAGGACGTACCGATGCCGGCGTACATGGTTGCGGCCAGGTTGTGCACTTCGACACTCAGGTCGTGCGCAGTAGCAAGGCCTGGGTCATGGGCGCCAACATCAACTTGCCCCATGACATCAGCGTTGCCTGGTCGCAGGAGATGCCGGCGCATTTTCATGCGCGCTTCAAGGCCACGGCCCGGCGCTATCGCTATGTGATCTACAACGATCAGATCCGTCCGGCCCACCTGGGGCAGGAAGTGACCTGGAACCATCGTCCGCTGGATGTTCAGCGTATGGCCGAGGCGGCTGCGTACCTGGTCGGGACGCATGACTTCAGCGCGTTTCGTGCGGGGCAGTGCCAAGCCAAGTCGCCGATCAAGGAAATCCATCATTTGCGCGTGACCCGTCACGGCAAGATGATTGTGCTGGATATTCGCGCCAGTGCCTTCCTGCACCATATGGTTCGGAATATTGCAGGCGTGCTGATGACCATTGGCGCGGGCGAACGCCCGGTGGCCTGGGCGCGAGACGTGCTGGAAAGTCGTGACCGCCGTAGTGCGGGCGTTACGGCCCATCCTTACGGGTTGTACCTGGTACAGGTCGAGTACCCCGAAGAGTTCGCCTTGCCTGAGCGTTTTATCGGTCCGCACTTCCTGACCGGCTTCGAAGCATTGGCGGCTGACGACCGGCAAGTCATTTGCTAACATCCGGTGCTTTCCGGTTCAGCTGAGGTTTTACCGAGTATGTCAGCAGTTCGCAGCAAAATCTGCGGGATTACCCGTGTAGAAGATGCGCTGGCAGCGGCCGAGGCGGGCGCTGACGCCATTGGGCTGGTCTTTTACGCGAAGAGTCCGCGGGCGGTTGATGTGCATCAGGCGCGAGCGATCATTGCCGCGTTGCCACCGTTTGTTACCACGGTGGGCTTGTTCGTCAACGCCAGCCGCTGTGAACTCAACGAAATTCTCGACGCCGTACCGCTGGACCTGTTGCAGTTTCATGGTGATGAAACGCCTGAGCAGTGCGAGGGATTCAATCGGCCCTGGATCAAGGCACTGCGGGTGCGCCCGGGGGACGACCTGGAAGCCAGTTGCCGCCGGTATCACAACGCTAGCGGGGTTCTGCTTGATACCTACGTGGCGGGCGTACCGGGTGGTACGGGTGAGTCTTTCGACTGGTCGTTGGTGCCGGCGAAATTGAGCAAGCCGGTGATCCTGGCCGGCGGCCTGACGGCAGACAACGTGGCATCGGCCATTGCCCAGGTTCGGCCTTATGCGGTGGATGTCAGTGGCGGGGTCGAGCAGGCCAAGGGGATCAAGGACCCGGCCCGTATCGAAGCGTTTTTACGTGCGGTGCGTCAGGCGTGATACGCGGATGTGACGGTTGGCGGCGGGCCATCGTCCATAGCTATCGCAGCCTGATGCTGCCTGGCTGTGCCGCAAGGCCGGTCGAAATTACCGGGTGGTGCCTGTGGCATCGCCTGTAAAGAGTGAATGGGGTGCGGGATCGACGCGAGACCTCGCGGGTCCGCGCCACCTTCTTATAAACACGAATTGGCTCAAGGGCATACGCGTGACCCGACAGTGCGCTGTCTGCGGTCGCCGCTACTGGAGAAAGAAAGCATGAGCAACTGGTTGGTAGACAAACTGATCCCTTCGATCATGCGTTCCGAGGTGAAGAAAAGTTCCGTGCCTGAAGGGCTGTGGCACAAGTGCCCATCCTGCGAAGCGGTGCTTTATCGTCCGGAGCTGGAAAAGACCCTGGATGTCTGCCCGAAGTGTAATCACCACATGCGTATCGGTGCGCGGGCGCGCCTGGACATTTTCCTCGACGCCGAAGGCCGTGCCGAGCTGGGCGCCGACCTGGAGCCGGTGGACCGTCTGAAGTTCCGTGATGGCAAGAAGTACAAGGACCGCCTGAGCGGTGCGCAGAAGCAGACTGGCGAAAAAGACGCGCTGATCTCCATGAGCGGCACCCTGTTTGGCATGCCGATTGTGGTCAGTGCTTTCGAGTTCTCCTTCATGGGTGGCTCGATGGGTGCCATCGTCGGTGAGCGTTTTGTTCGTGCGGCCAACTATGCCCTGGAAAACCGTTGCCCAATGGTCTGCTTCTCGGCTTCCGGTGGTGCGCGCATGCAGGAAGCGCTGATCTCGCTGATGCAGATGGCCAAGACCTCGGCCGTGCTGGCGCGTCTGCGTGAAGAAGGCATTCCGTTCATTTCGGTGCTGACCGACCCGGTGTATGGCGGCGTCTCTGCCAGCCTGGCAATGCTGGGGGATGTGATCGTTGGTGAGCCCAAGGCGCTGATCGGTTTCGCCGGCCCGCGTGTCATCGAGCAAACCGTACGTGAGAAGCTGCCAGAAGGCTTCCAGCGCAGCGAGTTCCTCCTTGAGCACGGCGCCATCGACATGATCATTCCGCGTCAGGAGTTGCGTGCACGTCTGGGCACGCTGCTGGCCCAGATGATGGGGCTGCCGACGCCGAAGATCGTTGCTGCGGTTGCCGAGCCTGTGGTTGTTCCGCCGGCGCCAGCCACGGTATGACCTCGCGTACCCTTGGCGACTGGCTTGCCTACCTGGAGCAGTTGCATCCGTCGGCCATCGACATGGGCCTGGAGCGCTCGCAACAGGTTGCGGCGCGGCTCGGGTTGGGCAAGCCGGCGCCACGGGTAATCACCGTGACCGGCACCAACGGCAAGGGTTCGACCTGCGCCTTCGTGGCGGCACTGTTGCAGGCGCAGGGGCTCAAGGTGGGTGTCTACAGCTCGCCGCACCTGCTGCGTTACAACGAGCGCGTGCAGATCGACGGTGTCGAGGCCAGCGATGCGCAGTTGTGCGAGGCGTTCGTGGCGGTCGAGGCCGCCCGTGGCGATATTTCCCTGACCTACTTCGAGATGGGTACGCTGGCGGCGTTCTGGCTGTTCCGGCAGTCGGCGCTGGATGCCGTTGTGCTAGAAGTCGGGTTGGGCGGTCGGCTGGATGCTGTCAATCTGGTCGATGCCGACCTTGCTGTTGTCACCAGTATTGGTGTCGATCATGCCGACTGGCTGGGCGATACCCGCGAATCGGTCGCCTTTGAAAAGGCCGGGATCTTCCGCCAGGGCAAGCCGGCCTTGTGTGGTGATCTCAATCCGCCACAGCCCTTGCTGGATAAGGCGCGTGAGTTGGCCTGTCCGTTTTTCCTGCGTGGTCGTGACTTCGATCTGTCCAGTACTGACCTGTATTGGCAGTGGCGCGGCGTTGATGCGCGCGGCAATGCAGTCGAGTTGCAGGACTTGCCGTTGCTTGACCTGCCGATGGAAAACGCGGCGCTGGCCTTGCAGGCTTACCTGTTGCTGGATTTGCCATGGAATGCCGGGCAGATCATCGCTGCCTTGAAGGCTACCCGGATCGTCGGTCGCCTGGACCGTCGGCAGTTTACCTGGCAGGGCAAGCGTCTGAGTATTCTGCTGGACGTGGGGCACAACCCTCATGCAGCGCAATACCTGGCTCAGCGCCTGGCGGCGCGAGCACCTGAAGGCAAGCGCCTGGCGGTGTTTGGCCTGCTCAGTGACAAAGACCTGGCGGGCGTTATCGAACCGTTGTGCAAGCAGGTTCACGGCTGGGCAGTGGCGCCGCTGCAGAGCGCCCGTAGCCGACCGGCTGTCGAGTTGCAGGTAGCGCTAGAGAATCTTGGTGCGAACGTGCAGTCTTATCCAAGTGTCGCAGCGGCCCTTGAAGGGCAGTGTGCGCACGCAACGGCAGATGATGAAATCCTGCTGTTCGGATCATTTTTCTGTGTCGGTGAAGCCCTTGAGTGGCTCGCTCGGCAGGCCAAGGAGGACGAGGTAGATGGCGTCGCTGGATAAGGTCGTCAAGCAACGTATGGTCGGCGCATTGGTGTTGGTTGCGCTGGCGGTAATCTTCCTGCCCATGTTGTTCTCGCGTGAGGATGAGTTGCGTCAGGTGCGGGTCGAGGCGCCGGAAGCGCCTGGCATGCCGAATTTGCCGCAGGTTCAGGTTGAACCGGTGCAGGTGCCCGAGCCGCAGCCGTTGCCTGAGGAGCCGGTTGTGGTGCAGCAAGTGCCTGCGTTATCGGCCCCGAGTACGCCGGTCGCACAGGTAGCAACGCCTGTTCCAGCGCCCGCTCCCGCGCCGGCCACCACGCCTGTGCCGGTGCCTGCGGCGGCCAAGCCGGTCGCGCCAGCGGCAGCGCCGGTGAGTAAGCCAGCGCCGACGACTGCTCCGGTTGCGGCTGTTGCAGCGGCCAAGCCGGTTGCGCCGAGCAAGGTCGATGTCAACGGCCTGCCGGTCAGCTGGTCGGTGCAGTTGGCCAGCCTGTCCAACCGTGCCAGTGCCGATACCTTGCAGAAAACCCTTCGTAGCCAGGGCTATAATGCTTACATTCGTTCGTCCGACGGCATGAATCGGGTGTTTGTCGGGCCGTTGATCGAGCGTGCCGAGGCTGAGCGCTTGCGTGATCTGCTGGGGCGTCAGCACAAGCTCAAGGGCTTTGTCGTTCGTTTTCAGCCAGAACGCAGCTAAGCCTTGCCGTCCGGTCGTTACCGGACGGCAAATCACCGCTTACCGATAGCGCATCGCTCTGGTAAAATGCGCCGCCTTATCCGTTTGCAGGCAGCACCGTGGCATTTACCTGGGTCGACTGGGCGATCATCGCGATTATCGCCATTTCCTCGCTGATCAGTTTGAAGCGCGGCTTTGTCAAAGAAGCCTTGTCGCTGCTTACCTGGATCATCGCCGGGGCTGTGGCCTGGATGTTTGGCGGCGGTGTATCGCAATACCTGGAAAGCTATATCCAGACGCCGTCGGCCCGCGTCATCGCCGGCTGCGCCATTCTTTTCGTCGCCACCTTGCTGGTGGGGGCAATGATCAACTTTATTATCGGCGAGCTGATTCGTGTCACCGGGTTGTCCGGGACCGATCGTTTCCTCGGCATGGCCTTCGGCGCCGCGCGGGGTGGCTTGCTGGTTGTCGTGGCGGTCGGGCTGCTGAGCCTGGGGCCGGTACAACAGGATCCGTGGTGGCAGGAGTCCCGGCTTTTGCCACAATTTCTATTGGTCGCTGACTGGTCGAAAAACCTTATTCTGGGGTTTACCAGCCAGTGGCTCGCCAGCGGGATCAGCGCACCGGTTGATCTCCCGTTCAAGGAGCAGCTCCTGGGGCCCAAGACGCCTTGAGTGCTGTTCAGTCCAGTTTCATTAAGTAGGGGTTGCGTCGCATGTGTGGCATCGTCGGTATCGTCGGTAAGTCGAACGTCAATCAGGCGCTGTATGACGCGCTAACCGTCCTCCAGCACCGCGGCCAGGACGCTGCCGGTATTGTGACCAGCCATGATGGCCGGTTATTTCTGCGCAAGGACAATGGCCTGGTGCGTGATGTGTTCCAGCAGCGCCACATGCAGCGCCTGGTGGGGCATATGGGTATTGGTCATGTGCGCTACCCGACTGCGGGCAGCTCGACCTCGGCCGAGGCTCAGCCGTTCTATGTCAACTCGCCTTACGGCATTACGCTGGCGCACAACGGTAACCTGACCAACGTCGAGCAGTTGGCCAAGGAAATCTACGAATCCGATCTGCGTCATGTCAACACCAGTTCCGATTCGGAAGTGCTGCTGAACGTCTTCGCCCATGAGTTGGCGGTGCGTGGCAAGTTGCAGCCGACTGAAGAAGACGTCTTCGCTGCCGTCACCGACGTTCACAATCGCTGCCGTGGTGGCTACGCCGTAGTGGCCATGATCACCGGTTACGGGATTGTCGGCTTCCGCGACCCGAACGCCATCCGTCCGATTGTCTTCGGTCAGCGTCATACCGACGAAGGCGTCGAGTACATGATCGCCTCCGAAAGCGTTTCGCTGGACGTACTGGGTTTCACCCTGATTCGTGACCTGGCGCCGGGCGAAGCGGTGTACATCACCGAAGATGGCCAGTTGCACACCCGTCAGTGCGCGACCAATCCGAAATACTCGCCGTGCATTTTCGAGCACGTTTACCTGGCGCGTCCTGACTCGATCATCGACGGCGTTTCGGTCTACAAGGCTCGCCTGCGCATGGGTGAGAAGCTCGCCGAGAAGATCCAGCGCGAGCGCCCGAATCACGACATCGATGTGGTCATCCCGATTCCCGACACCAGCCGTACCGCTGCGCTGGAACTGGCCAACCACCTGGGCGTCAAGTTCCGCGAAGGTTTCGTCAAGAACCGCTACATCGGTCGTACCTTCATCATGCCCGGCCAGGCCGCGCGCAAGAAGTCGGTTCGGCAGAAGCTCAACGCCATCGAGCTCGAGTTCCGTGGCAAGAACGTCATGCTGGTCGATGACTCGATCGTGCGCGGCACCACCTGCAAGCAGATCATTCAGATGGCCCGTGAAGCGGGTGCGAAGAATGTCTACTTCTGCTCGGCGGCGCCAGCGGTACGTTACCCTAACGTCTACGGCATCGACATGCCGAGCGCTCATGAGTTGATCGCACACAACCGCACCACTCAGGACGTCGCTGACCTGATCGGCGCCGACTGGCTGGTCTACCAGGACCTGTCGGACCTGATCGACGCAGTGGGCGGCGGCAAGATCAAGATCGAGAATTTCGACTGCGCGGTGTTCGATGGCCAGTACGTGACCGGCGATATCGACGAAGCCTACCTCGAGAAGATCGAGCAGGCGCGTAACGACGCCTCCAAGGTCAAGAATCAAGCGGTCAGCGCGATCATCGACCTCTACAACAACTGAGTGGGAGCAGCGGCATGACACAGGAATGGGATGCCGGGCGCCTCGACAGCGACCTTGAAGGGGTTGCGTTCGATACCCTGGCCGTACGTGCCGGTCAGCATCGCACGCCGGAAGGTGAACACAGCGACCCGCTGTTCTTCACCTCCAGCTATGTGTTCCGTACGGCGGCTGATGCCGCCGCGCGGTTCGCGGGTGATGTGCCGGGCAACGTCTATTCGCGCTACACCAACCCGACCGTTCGGGCTTTCGAGGAGCGCATCGCCGCCCTTGAAGG
This sequence comes from Pseudomonas sp. FFUP_PS_473, assembly GCF_002858665.1. NCBI lineage: Bacteria > Pseudomonadati > Pseudomonadota > Gammaproteobacteria > Pseudomonadales > Pseudomonadaceae > Pseudomonas > Pseudomonas sp. FFUP_PS_473. The sequence continues at coordinate 49,109 of NZ_PJQQ01000031.1, read as the reverse complement.
CGCCGAGCAGGCGGTTGCGACGTCGACGGGTATGTCGGCCATTCTCTCGACGGTGATGGCCCTGTGCAGCGCTGGCGATCATGTGCTGGTGTCGCAGAGTGTGTTCGGTTCGACCATCAGCCTGTTCGAGAAGTACTTCAAGCGCTTCGGTGTGCAGGTTGACTATGTGCCGTTGACGGATCTGGCTGCCTGGGAATCGGCGATCAAGGCCAATACCAAGCTGCTGTTCGTCGAGTCGCCGTCTAACCCGCTGGCCGAGTTGGTGGATATCGCCGCGTTGGCCAGCGTGGCCCATGCCAAGGGCGCGCAACTGGTGGTCGACAACTGCTTCAGCACGCCGGCCTTGCAGCAGCCGCTGAAGCTGGGCGCCGACATTGTCGTGCACTCGGCGACCAAGTTCATCGACGGCCAGGGTCGTTGCATGGGCGGTGTGGTTGCAGGTCGCGCCGAGCAGATGAAGGAAGTGGTGGGTTTTCTGCGTACGGCAGGCCCGTCGCTGAGCCCCTTCAATGCCTGGATCTTCCTCAAGGGCCTGGAAACCCTCAACCTGCGGATGCGTGCCCATTGTGCCAACGCACAGGCACTGGCCGAATGGCTGGAGCAGCAGGATGGCATCGAGAAGGTTCACTATGCCGGGCTCAAGAGCCATCCGCAGCATGAACTGGCCGAGCGTCAGATGAAGGGCTTCGGTGCGGTGGTGAGCTTTGAGGTCAAGGGCGGCAAGGAAGGAGCCTGGCGCTTCATCGATGCCACCCGCTTGATTTCGATCACCGCGAACCTGGGCGACAGCAAGACCACCATCACGCACCCGGGCACCACCTCGCACGGCCGTCTGTCGCCGCAGGAGCGTGAGGCGGCGGGTATCCGCGACAGTCTGATCCGTGTTGCGGTCGGCCTGGAAGATGTGGCTGACCTCAAGGCCGATCTGGCCCGCGGGTTGGCGGCGCTGTGATCGACTGGTCAACCCCCGAAAGCAGCCATAACGGTCGTGTCGCACTGGTCACCGGTGCGGCACGGGGGATTGGCCTTGGCATTGCTGCCTGGCTGATCTGTGAAGGCTGGCAGGTGGTGCTGACCGACCTTGACCGTGCGCGTGGCTCCATGGCCGCCAAAGTGCTGGGTGACAATGCCTGGTTCGTTGCCATGGATGTCGCCGATGAGGCCCAGGTCGCCGTCGGTGTGGCCGAGGTGCTGGGCCAGTTCGGCCGGCTTGATGCCTTGGTGTGCAATGCCGCCATTGCCGACCCTCACAATACGACCCTGGAAAGCCTCAGCCTTGCGCACTGGAACCGTGTGCTGGCGGTCAACCTGGGTGGACCGATGCTGCTGGCCAAGCATTGTGCGCCTTACCTGCGTGCGCATTGTGGCGCTATCGTGAACCTGGCTTCGACCCGGGCGGCGCAGTCCGAGCCTGATACCGAAGCCTATGCCGCGAGCAAGGGCGGTTTGCTGGCCTTGACCCACGCCCTGGCGGTGAGCCTTGGCCCGGAGATCCGGGTCAATGCCGTCAGCCCGGGCTGGATCGATGCCCGTGACCCCTCCCAGCGCCGTGCCGAACCGCTGACTGAATCCGACCATGCTCAGCACCCGGCGGGCAGGGTAGGGACGGTAGAGGATGTGGCGGCTATGGTGGCCTGGCTGTTGTCGAAGAATTCCGGCTTTGTTACTGGGCAGGAGTTCGTGGTCGACGGTGGCATGACCAAGAAGATGATTTACCAGTAACAGGTTTTACGCTGGGCGCTTCATGAGGTACACGGCGGTTTCTGCTTTTGCGGGCAGCTTGTCGCTTAAGGGTGAAGCAACTTTTTTGCGGTTTTTTAAAAAAACTTCAACAGGGGTATTGACTTAGGTTCGATACCTGCGTAAATTTCGCCACCTCAGCGAAGCACACGGGTGATTAGCTCAGCCGGGAGAGCATCTGCCTTACAAGCAGAGGGTCGGCGGTTCGATCCCGTCATCACCCACCACTTCCTGAGATGTTCCTGACCCAGGCGCTTTTGAAAGAAGGCACCTAATTGAGAGGAACAGGACGCAAGTCCATATGCGCAGCGGTAGTTCAGTCGGTTAGAATACCGGCCTGTCACGCCGGGGGTCGCGGGTTCGAGTCCCGTCCGCTGCGCCACTTTTCTCCAGATCGGTTTAACAGCCGGTTTGAGGTCGGAAGGTACCGAAACCTTCAGGCCAGATCCCAGTTTCAAACGGACGAAAGTCTGTGCGATACGCAGCGGTAGTTCAGTCGGTTAGAATACCGGCCTGTCACGCCGGGGGTCGCGGGTTCGAGTCCCGTCCGCTGCGCCATATCCGCTTCGAGGCCCTTGAACTCCTCGAAGCAACAGAGAAAGCGACCTTAGGGTCGCTTTTTTTGTTTGGGTCACTGCTTCAATCTCGAAAGGCGTCTCCGGGCAATTTACCGCCCAATCTTGCCTCGACACTTCAGTGATGCGCCGATGTGTAGCACAATAGGCGCCGAACGTTCTCCCCAGGATTTGCAATGTCAAAGTCAACCGTCTTTGGTGCGCTCGGGCTGGCCCTAGTGCTGGCGGGTGTTTCCGGCTGCTCCTCGAAAAAAGCCGCCATTTACGAACACGAGAATTTCGACGATTCGGGCACCTTCTCGCGCAGCTTTCCGGTGAGCGAGGCCGGTTCGTGCGAAGCTGCGCGGCGTGCCTTGCTCAGTCAGGGCTACATCATCACTACCAGCAGTGCTGGTCAGGTCACGGGTAACAAGAGTTTCCAGCAGACTGGCGACACTCATATGCAGATCAGCTTCAACGTGGTCTGTGCGGCTGACAACAGCAGCGCCAAGCGCTCAACCATGTTCGCCAACGCCCTGCAAGACCGCTATGCGCTGAAAAAATCCAATACCTCGGCCAGTCTTGGTGTCGGTGTGCTGGGTTCGGTGTCGATGCCGATTGGCTCTACCGATGACTCGATGGTCAAGGTGGCCAGCGAGACTGTAACCTCGGCCAAGTTCTATGAGCGCTACTTCGCGCTGGTTGAGAGCTTCTTGCCCAAAGAGCAGAAGAAGCCACAGAAGAAGGCGACTGAGCCAGAGAAGGCGCCAGAGCACGCACCAGAGCCGGCGCCTGCGGCTGCGCCAGCCGTTGAACTGGGTGTGCCGGAAAGCAACCCGGCGCCGGCCCCGACTCAGGCCCCGACACCGCCAGCTGCAGCCAGCGTGCCTGAGCCTGCTCCTCTGGCGCCTGCACCCGCTGCGCCGCCCGCCGCGCCATCTGCCACGCCGGTAGTCGATGACGGTGCAGCTTCGAAGCCTGTTGCCCCTCCGGTTGAGGCCGCGCCAATCACGGTTCAGGAGGTGCCTGCCGCTCCGCTCGCGCCTGCACTCAGTGAGCCGACACCTGCGGTCAACCCTACGGTGAGTGCGGAGCAACCGGTTCAGTAGGCGGCGCGGATAAATCGTCCGGCGTCTGCTACGTTTATTTCAAACAGCGGTCTTGTCATTTTTTCGTCACTGCGCAACTTTAAGGTGAGTGACGAATCAATGAGATGAATGAGAAAAACGGAGCAGACAATGGACGACTATCAAGAAGAGCTTCTCGACTACAACGCCTACGAACTCGATCTGCCAGAGCCTGCAGATGACGCTACAGAGCTCTAGGCAGTGCGCCGCTGACTGCGACGGAAGTCGCCAGGGGTAACCCCGCTCCAACGCTTGAATGCACGCTGGAAGGCCTCTGCCGAAGCAAATCCCAACAGGTAGGCGATCTCGCCAAAGGCCAGCTCCGTATCGCGGATGTAGGCCATCGCCAGGTCGCGCCGCGTGTCGTTCAGAATCGTTCGGAACTGCGTGCCTTCTTCAGCCAGTTTGCGTCGTAGCGTCCAGGTCGGAAGCTGCAGACGGTTGGCGATTTCTTCCAGGTCCGGCTCATGCCCACCGCTGAGCAGCGGCCCCAGCAGTTGCACGATGCGCTCGCTGAGGCTGCGAATGCGCGTGCGCTGTTCCAGTTCAAGTTCGCACAACTGCAACAGGTGCTGCCAGGTGCTGGGGCAGTGGGTGCTGTTGCGCAACTCCAACTGGTTACGGTTCAGGCGTAGCTGGTTGGTCTCGGCAGCAAAATGAACCGGCGTCAGGCACAACCCCTGATACTGCTCGGCATAAGCTGGGGCCTCGAATTCGATATCGATACGTTCGGCGTGTAGCGGCATGCCCGCCACGCTCGACAGTTGCGCCAGCCAGCCCGCCAGGAGTGAGTCGACCACGAAGCGGTTGTAGGCGTTGTATGGGCTGATCGAGTAGAAGCGCAGCCAGGCACCTTGCGGGTCTTCATGAAACGTCGACTGACCGCGGTAGTTGGCGGCATACAGGGGTTCAAAGCGCAGCAGGGTGCGAGCGGCTTCGCCGACGGTGGGCGCCTGGGCTGCGGTCACCCCGGCAAGGCCTGTCTGGCTCAGGCGGCTCAGGCGGCCCATGTGCAGGCCCAGGGCCGGGTTGCCTGTGAGGGTGATGGCGGCATGGCCCAGGTGCATGTAGCGCGGTATCGACAGCCGGGCACATGGCTCGGCCAGGCGCGCCGGCTCCAGGCCATAGTGCGCAAGCAGAGGCGCGGGGTCGTGGCCGAGGTAGCGGACGGTTTCCTCCAGGCTCTGTACGAACCCTACCGAAAGATCTCCCAGGCGTACCCGTGGACGAGGCATCGTCTTACAGCCAGAGGTTGAGCAGGCGCGCGCCAGGTTTGGCGCTGACACTAAAGTTCTGGCCGTTACGGCTGGCAAAGCCCTCGCCGTCGGCGCTGACTTCCCAGAAGCGCCCCTGCAGGAACACGCTCATGCTCGCCTGTTCGCGGCCTTTGTTGGCAAGTATCAGACGCTGCCAGGCTTCGCCCTCGCTCACTTCACCGGGTTTGAGTGGCAGTTGTGTCGCCAGCGGCTGATGGCGGTTGCCACGCCAGGGCGCGCGCCAGCCATGCTTGACGCCGATGAAGGCCGGGTTGGCGATCACCTGCACCGCCTGTTGCTCAAGCTGGCGGTAGTTGTTCGGGTACCAGCTGTCACTGCCCACCAGGACGCCCAGGCGTCCTGCCGGCGTCTCGAGTACTTGCAAGGGTTGTGCGCCGGCATGAATGAAGCGGCGTACGCCGTTGTCCGGGTGTTTTTGGCGTACTGGTTGGCCCAGTATTGAGCCGTCATTGGCGAACACCAGGCTGCTGTTGTACAGGGCACCTGAGCCCACCCGCAGAGTGCCGCCGTCTACATACGGCTCGGGCAGGACGATGGAACCTGCTACGAGGGTGATGTCGAACTCGCGTGCCAGGCCGCCGAACAGTTGCTGGTAGTCGCTCGCCATCTGGGCCGCCTTCATGCGCAAGTGTGCGTCAGCGCGGCGGTCATCCCCTGTGGCGCCAAGCATCGCCAGCCCATAGCGCAACGGGTTGCTCAACTCCAGCCACTGCCGGGCCTGATCAAGGTGGGTGACCTGGTACATCTCGCTCTTTTCGCCAAGCGCCCAAAGCCAGGTGCCGATGTGTTCGGGCAGGATGACAACGGTTTTACGGCTGATCAGGCCCTGCTCACGTGCGTGCTGCAAGTAAGCCGCCAGCTTCAGGTGCAAGCGTTGCAGGCTTTGGTAGTCACCGGGGAACAGCTCAGGCTCGATACCGAGCAGGTTGCCCTGGTTCGCGGGGATGCCCTGGTTCAGTGTCAGTTCGACACGCAGGTCGGACAGGTAATGGCCGGCGGGACGTTGTTCTGTCCATAGCCCGTAGCCGCAAAGCATGGTGATGACAACCAGGGCGAGAGCCCCGAGCAGGAGTTTTTGCATGAGGCGGGCAAGGCCGACTGAGGATTTAAGCCGTTAGGGTAGTCGTGCTGCGCGGTTGGATCAATAAGTTGTCACTTTCGGTCATTGAGCGACGGGTAACAGCTCTTTAATGTCGACCTCAGATAACTGACGGGTTCCACCTCCGGGTGAGAGGCCTGCATTCCGTGATTAACGCTTGTTGTGGAGTACGTTATGGCCGCTGCCCAATACCCGCATCTGTTGGCTCCGCTGGACCTGGGGTTCACCACGTTGCGCAACCGCACCCTGATGGGCTCGATGCACACCGGCCTTGAAGAAAGACCGGGTGGTTTTGAGCGCATGGCGGCCTATTTTGCCGAGCGCGCCCGGGGTGGGGTGGGGCTGATGGTGACCGGCGGTATTGGCCCGAACGAAGAAGGGGGCGTGTATGCCGGTGCGGCCAAGCTGAGCACGCCGGAGGAAGCCCAGAAACACCGTATCGTGACTCAGGCGGTGCATGAAGCCGGTGGCAAGATCTGCCTGCAGATCCTTCATGCCGGGCGTTATGCCTACAGCCCCAAGCAGGTCGCACCCAGTGCCATTCAGGCACCGATCAACCCGTTCAAGCCCAAGGAGCTGGACGAGGAGGGGATCGAGAAACAGATCCGGGACTTCGTAACCTGTGCGACGCTGGCACAGAGCGCCGACTACGATGGCGTCGAGATCATGGGCTCGGAAGGTTATTTCATTAACCAGTTCCTCGCCGCCCATACCAACCATCGTACTGACCGCTGGGGTGGCAGTTACGAGAACCGCATGCGTCTGGCGGTGGAGATCGTTCGTCGGGTGCGTGAAGCGGTCGGGCCGAACTTCATCATCATCTTCCGCCTGTCGATGCTCGACCTGATCGAGGGGGGCAGCGATTGGGACGAAATCGTGCAGTTGGCCAAAGCCATCGAGCAGGCTGGCGCCACGCTGATCAACACCGGTATCGGTTGGCACGAAGCGCGTATTCCGACCATTGCCACCAAGGTACCGCGTGCCGCCTTCAGCAAGGTCACCGCCAAGTTGCGCGGTTCGGTGAAGATTCCGCTGATCACCACCAACCGTATCAATACCCCGGAAATCGCTGAGCAGATCCTCGCTGAGGGCGATGCCGACATGGTCTCCATGGCGCGTCCGTTCCTGGCGGACCCGGAGTTCGTCAACAAGGCCGCTGCCGGTCGTGCTGACGAAATCAACACCTGCATTGGCTGCAACCAGGCGTGTCTGGATCACACCTTTGGCGGCAAGCTGACCAGTTGCCTGGTCAACCCGCGTGCCTGTCATGAAACAGAGCTCAACTACCTGCCGACCCGCCTGTTGAAGAAAATTGCGGTGGTCGGTGCAGGTCCGGCGGGCCTGGCGGCTGCCACGGTGGCTGCAGAGCGGGGGCATCAGGTCACCCTGTTCGACTCGGCCAGTGAAATTGGCGGCCAGTTCAATGTGGCCAAGCGTGTGCCGGGCAAGGAAGAGTTCTATGAGACCCTGCGCTACTTCAAGCGCAAGCTGCAGACCACCGGTGTCGAGGTTTGCCTTGAGCAGCGCATGAGTGTCGAGCAACTGCTCAAGGGCGGCTACGATGAGGTCATTCTCGCTACCGGTATCGCACCGCGTCTGCCGGCTATTCCCGGTATCGGGCACCCTAAGGTGTTGAGCTATCTGGACGTCTTGCTGGCGCGCAAGCCGGTAGGCCAGCGCGTGGCGGTCATTGGTGCCGGTGGGATCGGCTTTGATGTGTCCGAATACCTGGTTCACCAGGGAGTAGCGACCAGTCAGGATCGTGAGGCTTTCTGGAAAGAGTGGGGCATTGATACCACCTTGCAGGCCCGTGGTGGCGTTGCCGGGATACATCCGCAACCTCATGCGCCGGCCCGTCAGGTGTTTCTGTTGCAGCGCAAGAAATCCAAGGTGGGTGATGGTCTGGGCAAGACCACCGGCTGGATTCATCGCACGGGTTTGAAAAACAAGCAGGTGCAGATGCTCAACAATGTCGAATACCTGAGCATCGACGATGAAGGGCTGCATATCCGTATTGGCGAGGGCGAGCCGCAGGTTCTGCCAGTCGATAACGTGGTTATCTGTGCCGGCCAGGATCCGCTGCGTGAGCTATACGATGGCTTGCACGCCGCCGGTCAGTCGGTGCACCTGATCGGTGGTGCCGATGTTGCGGCCGAGCTGGATGCCAAGCGCGCAATCAATCAGGGCTCACGGCTGGCTGCCGAACTCTGATGCGGCAGGTACGGCGGGGTGCGCTAGACTGCGCTTCCCGCCCTGTACCGAGTTTGTTGTCGGAATGTTCGATTCACTTCCCTTGGCCCCACTCCAGCCGCTGTCACTGCCCTGGTTGAGCCGTGCCGGTGTTGAAGCGGCGGTGCTGCGCCTTGACCTCATCGACCCGCTGATCAGCGGCAACAAGTGGTTCAAACTGCTGGAGCACCTGCGTGAGGCCCGTGCGGCAGGGGCTCCTGGCGTCATCAGCCTCGGTGGCGCGTACTCCAATCACCTTCATGCACTCGCGGCGGCAGGCCTGCGCTTTGGTTTCGCTACTGTCGGGTTGCTGCGCGGTCATCCGCAGGACACACCAACGGTACGTGACCTGCGCGCCTTCGGCATGGAGCTGCACTGGCTGGGTTATGGCGGCTATCGGGCGCGGCATGAACCGGGCTTCTGGGCGCCTTGGCACGCCCGCTATCCTGGCTGGCATTGTGTACCGGAAGGCGGCGGTGGTGCGTTGGGGGTCAAAGGGTGTGCGCAGATTGTAGAGCAGGCGCGATGTCAGCTCTCGGCACTGGGTTGGCCTGACTACGATGGCTGGTGGTTGGCGGTCGGGACCGGTACCACATTGGCCGGTCTGGTGGCGGCTGAAACAGGCGCGCACTGGGTGCAGGGTGCTTTGGCTGTGCCCGGGGATCATGGTGTTGCCGCACAGGTCGATGGGCTGCTGGGAGCAGGCCAGGCAGGTTACGTGCTGCACGACGCCAGCCGCGCAGGTTTTGCCAGGGTCGATGCAGAACTGTTGGCGTTCATTGAGGCGAGCGAAGTGCAGTCGGGCCTTCCTCTGGAGCCGCTGTACACGGGGAAAGCCCTGCTCGCCTTGCACGAGCAGGTGGAACAGGGCGCCTTCGCGCCCGGCACGCGGCTGATATTCCTGCACACCGGTGGCCTGCAAGGCCGTCGGGGGCTGGTTTAGTCGCCTTTTGGCAGCATGCGCCGCAGCGTGTTGTCGCGGCTGACATAGTGGTGATACAGCCCAGCCAGGGCGTGCAGGCCGATCAGCCAGTAGCCCAGCGAGGCAATCAGCTCATGCCAGCCCTTGATCTGCTTGCCCAGGTCTGGATCTGGCGCAATCAAGGCGGGCAGGTTGAAGCCATAGAAGGGGATCGGTTTGTCGCTGGCGCTGAGAATCAGCCAGCCGGCCACAGGCAAGCCGATCATCATCGCGTACAGCGCCCAATGCATCAGTGTGGCCAGGCCGCGCTGCCAGGCCGGTGGGTTAGGTTCGATACGGGGTGTCGGGCTGATGACGCGCAGCAACAGGCGCAGCCAGACCAGCACAAAGACACTCAGGCCGAGCATGAAGTGCAGGTCTTTCATCAGGGCGCGCTCGGCGCTGTCCTTGGGGAACATACCCCGTAGCTCGATACAGGCGTACACCGCTGCCAGCAGTATCAGCATCAGCCAGTGAAGGGCAATCGACAGACTGCCGTAGCGGTCCCGGGTGTTGGTTAGCGTCATATGAGCTCCTCGTTATCAGGTCGTGTTTCGCGCTCTTGCTTGGCGCTGGGCATTAACTGTAATTGTTTGTTTCAGAGATCATAGGAGAAATAGCAGCAAAATTTCGTTAGTGACCAAACGAACACTCGTTAAAATCCGCCGTCTTTTCCCCTCTACTTTCTGCAAGGCTGTTGTCTCATGCTGATGGCGTCATTGATCTTCCTGCTGACCATCACCCTGGTGATCTGGCAACCCAAGGGCCTCGGTGTCGGCTGGAGCGCGACGTTCGGGGCGTTGTTGGCGCTGATCAGCGGTGTGGTGCACTGGAGCGATATTCCGGTGGTCTGGCAGATCATCTGGAACGCTACCGGTACCTTCATTGCGTTGATCATCATCAGCCTGCTCCTTGATGCAGCGGGGTTCTTCGCCTGGGCGGCCCTGCATGTGGCGCGTTGGGGGCGTGGCAGCGGGCGGCGGCTGTTCGCTTACATCGTGTTGCTGGGGGCGCTGGTGTCGGCACTGTTTGCCAACGACGGCGCAGCGCTGATCCTTACACCTATCGTTGTCGCCATGTTACTGGCCTTGCGTTTCTCGCCAGCGGCGACTCTGGCATTCGTCATGGCGGCGGGCTTCGTGGCCGACACCGCCAGCTTGCCATTGGTCGTGTCTAACTTGGTGAACATCGTTTCTGCGGATTTCTTCGGCATCGGCTTCAACCGTTATGCTGCCGTCATGTTGCCGGTGAACCTGGTTAGCGTGGCGGCCACCCTGGGTATCCTGATGTGGTTCTTTCGACGTGACATTCCGCGCGATTACGACCCGTTGCAACTGGATCGGCCACGCAGTGCGATTCAAGACCCGGCCACCTTTGTGGCCGGCTGGCTGGTGTTGTTGATCTTGCTGCTGGGGTGTTTTGCCCTGGAGCCGCTCGGCATTCCCATCAGCGCGATCTCGGCGGTGTGTGCGGCTGTCTTGCTGCTGGTCGCCGCCCGCGGCCACACCATTTCCACACGCAGGGTCCTCAAGGAAGCCCCTTGGCATATCGTGATCTTCTCGCTGGGCATGTACTTGGTGGTGTATGGCTTGCGTAATGCCGGGTTGACCGGGCAACTGGCCACCTGGCTCGACACGTTCGCCCGCTCCGGTGTCTGGGGGGCGGCACTGGGCACCGGGCTGCTCAGCGCCGTCCTGTCGTCGATCATGAACAACTTGCCGACCGTACTGATTGGCGCCTTGTCCATCGACGCCAGCCAGGCCACTGGGGTCGTCAAGGAAGCGATGGTCTATGCCAATGTGATTGGCAGTGACCTGGGGCCGAAAATTACCCCGATCGGCAGCCTGGCGACCCTGCTCTGGCTGCATGTGCTGGAGCGTAAAGGGGTGCACATTGGTTGGGGGTACTACTTCAAGGTCGGCATCGTGCTCACCGTGCCGGTGCTGCTACTCACCCTGATGGCGCTGGCACTGCGTTTGACGGTTGTCTAGACGTCGCCAGGGGTGTGTCAGCCGGGCAGATTCGGCCAGGTATCCGCCACCAGAAACACGCGCTCGGCTTCTTCCCAAGCGCCGGGCCCGGTTTCCACCAGCCTTACCATGAGTTGCGCAGGGGCCATTGGATCGAGGGCGCTTAGCCAGGCCTGCAGGTGCTCGGCCGTCCAGGTCTGTTCAGTCGGGTAGCGCGCCGGTGCCAGCCAGGCATGGCGCGGCAGGTGTTGCCAGCGGCCGCTTGGGCTCTGCGCAAAGAACGTCGGCCAGTCGCGTTGGTGCAGCCAGCGCCCCTTGAGGTGCTCGGGGTGGGCCCCGCGTGGCGATACGGCATGACCCGGCCAAGGGTAGAGCAGGTAACCGCCCAGCCATAGGTGTGCGCTGAGCTGCGCGATGTCCAGCGCCGCCAAGGCTTCGCGGCTCTCGGCGCGGGCCGAGATGGGAAGCTGGTGCTGTGCCAGATGGGCCAGTTTAAGATCAAGGCGGTCATGACAGCCGGGGCCAAGCCACTGCGCCGGATCGCTGCCGTCGCCTGCCTGTGGTCCGAGGTAGAGTTTGATGGCCAACTCCAGGTGATGTACCCCGTCGCGGTCACGCAGGAGGATATCCAGTTCGCCCAGCGTGTGCCCACCGTCACGGATCGGCAGGTTGGCGGCCAGCAGTTCGATCCCGGGGGCGTGATGCAGGGCAAACTGCCAAAGGCGTTCGTAGTACAGGCCAAGTCGACGGTTGGCGGCCTGTGCCAGCCAGAGCAGCAGTGCGCTGCTGTCCTGGTCCAGGCGCTGCAGCCATTGGCTCAGGTGCGTCGGTTGTTGTACCCAGTCACTGCCCTGCAGCGGGTGGCGTTGAGGCCACGGCGTGGCGCTGAGCATGGGCGGGGCCAGGATGACCCAGGCCAGATCACGCACTTGCGCTTGGCGCAGTTGGCGGGGCAGGTCGGTCAGGTCAGGAAATGGGTTCATTCTGCGAGCATAGCCCTGATGCCCGCTGCAGTGCGAAAAAACGCCAGCGTTTGCCGCTGCACAGCGCTTTCGCCCATAATCGGTGTCTTTCGCCCACTGGCCATTTCACCCGCCGCAGAGCCTTGCAGGAGCCCCATGGAGCAATTTCGCAATATCGGTATCATCGGTCGCCTTGGCAGTTCCCAGGTACTCGATACCATTCGCCGACTGAAAAAATTCCTGTTGGCGCGGCATCTGCACGTCATCCTTGAGGACACCATCGCCGAAGTGCTGCCAGGGCATGGCCTGCAAACTTCGTCGCGCAAGCTGCTTGGCGAAGTCTGCGACATGGTCATCGTGGTCGGTGGCGATGGCAGCCTGCTGGGTGCTGCCCGGGCCTTGGCCCGTCACAACATTCCGGTATTGGGGATCAACCGCGGCAGCCTGGGTTTTCTCACCGATATCCGGCCCGATGAGCTGGAGGTGAAGGTCGCCGAAGTGCTTGATGGCCATTACCTGGTGGAAAACCGCTTCCTGCTTCAGGCTGAAGTCCGTCGGCATGGCGAGGCCATTGGCCAGGGTGATGCACTGAACGACGTGGTGCTGCATCCGGGCAAGTCGACACGCATGATCGAGTTCGAGATCTACATCGATGGCCAGTTTGTCTGCAGCCAGAAGGCCGACGGCCTGATCGTGGCCACCCCGACCGGCTCGACCGCTTATGCGCTGTCGGCGGGCGGGCCGATCATGCACCCCAAGCTCGACGCTATCGTCATTGTGCCGATGTACCCGCACACGCTGTCCGGGCGACCGATCGTGGTCGATGGCAACAGCGAGCTGAAGATCGTCGTGTCCAAGGACCTGCAGATTTACCCGCAGGTTTCCTGTGACGGCCAGAACCACTTTACCTGCGCCCCAGGCGACACCATCACGGTGAACAAAAAGCCGCAAAAGCTGCGCTTGATTCATCCGCTGGACCACAATTACTACGAGGTGTGCAGAACCAAGCTCGGCTGGGGCAGCCGTTTGGGCGGTGGAGGCGACTGATGCTCGATCCCGCGCGCAGTTACGATCTGATCGGTGATGTACATGGGTGCGCCCAAACCCTTGAACACCTGCTGGAAACCCTTGGCTACAGACGCCTGGGAGGTGTCTGGCGGCATTCGCAGCGTCAGGCACTGTTTCTGGGCGACATCATTGACCGTGGGCCACGGATCCGCGAGGCGCTGCACCTTGTTCATGACATGGTCGAGGCCGGTCAGGCCCGTTGCATCATGGGCAACCACGAATTCAGCGCGCTGGGCTGGAGCACGCCGGCCTTGCCGGGCAGTGGCAAGACCTATGTGCGCGAACACACCCCACGTCATGCCCACCTGATTGACGCAACACTCACCCAGTTCGCCCAGCATCCTGGTGACTGGCACGATTTCCTCGGTTGGTTCTATGAGCTGCCGTTGTTCCTCGATGCCGGGCGTTTCCGCCTGGTTCACGCCTGTTGGGACGCCAACCTGATCGAGCCGCTGCGCCAGGAGCGTCCGAACGGTTGTATCGACGAGCGTTTTGTCCAAGCGTCGGCGGTGTCCGACAGCTTTGCCTCTGTCGTATGCAATCGCCTGTTGCGGGGTACCGACATGCGCTTGCCGGGCGGCTTGACCCTGACCGGTGGCGATGGCCTGACCCGAGCATTTTTCCGGACCAAGTTCTGGGAAGAAGACCCGCAGACCTACGGCGACATCGTTTTCCAACCCGATGCCTTGCCCGAGCAGGTTGCCAGCACGCCACTGACCCACACGCAGAAAAGTAACCTGCTGCGCTACGGTGAGGACGAGCCTATGCTGTTCGTCGGCCATTACTGGCGCAGCGGCAAGCCCGCGCCGATTCGCCCCAACCTGGCTTGCCTGGACTACAGCGCCGTACTGTACGGCAAGCTGGTGGCCTATCGGCTGGACAATGAAACCCGGCTCGATCCGCACAAGTTCGTCTGGGTCGATGTCGAGCGGCCGGAGGCCAATGTATGAGCGTGGTGAATGTGGTCGAGGTGCTGCGCTTGCCGTTGAGCATCGACCTGAGCGGGTTCATCGGCCTGCTGAGGCGCCTGCAGGTGCCTCACCGGGTCAGTGAGGAGGGCGGCGAGCAGGTGTTATGGGTCAGCGAGCCGCTGGCGGGCGAGGTGCTGGCGTTGTATCAGCGCTTCCCTGAAGGCAATGCTGAGTTTGCCGCCGAGTCTTTACCGAACAGTGAACCGACACGCCCCGGCTTTATCGATCAGCTTCGCGCGAGCAAGGCGACAACGGCGATCTTGCTGCTATGCCTGGTGGTGGCGGGCTTGACCGGCCTGGGTGACAACCTCTCGACCTTGAGCTGGCTGACGTTTCTCGATTTCACCGTGCACGGTGACTACCTGTACTTCACACCGCTGGCCGAGAGCCTGGCCGCTGGCCAATGGTGGCGCCTGGCAACACCGATGCTGGTGCATTTCGGCCTATTGCACCTGGCCATGAACGGTATGTGGTTTTGGGAGCTGGGCCGCCGTATCGAGTGGCGCCAGGGCGCTTGGGTCATGCTCGGCCTGACGCTTTTGTTTGGCGTGGTGTCCAACGCTGCGCAGTACCTGTTCGGTGGGCCGAGCCTGTTTGGCGGTTTGTCCGGGGTGCTTTACGGCCTGCTGGGGTATATCTGGTTGTACCAGTGGCTCGCGCCCAACCCGCTCTATCGCATGCCGCGCGGGGTGTTGGTCATGATGTTGATCTGGCTGTTGCTGTGCCTGTCCGGCCTTGTCAGTTTGCTCGGCTTCGGCCAGATCGCCAACGCCGCCCATGTCGGTGGGTTATTGGTCGGTTGTCTGAGCGGGCTCTTGGGCGGGGCGCTGGCCCGGCGTAAACTGACGACTTGATTTTGGGAGACGCTATGTCCACTTTTTCGCAAATGATCGAAAACATTACCCCGGAAATCTACGAGAGCCTGAAGCTCGCCGTGGAAATCGGTAAATGGTCCGACGGGCGCAAGCTCACCGCCGAGCAGAAAGAACTGTCGTTGCAGGCCGTCATTGCCTGGGAAATGCAGAACCTGCCGGAAGAGCAGCGCACCGGCTACATGGGCCCGCAGGAATGCGCGTCGAAGTCGGCACCGGTGCCGAACATTCTGTTCAAGTCGGATGCGCTCCATTGATCGAGCTCGGTCGCGGATCCATCAGCAAAATGTCGGCGCGTCTTGAGACGCCCCTGGTTCAGTACGCGTTTCGTCTTGGCGACAGCGAAGTACCGGTCAACCCCTTGTTGGGAACCACCGTGCGCCTCGAGTACCTGGGGGCAATTCACTGCATCCATTGCGGGCGCAAGACCAAGACCAGTTTCAGCCAGGGTTACTGTTACCCCTGCATGAGCAAGCTGGCCCAGTGCGACGTCTGCATCATGGCCCCGGAGAAGTGTCACTACGACCAGGGCACCTGCCGCGAGCCGGCCTGGGGCGAACAGTTCTGCATGACGGATCATATCGTCTACCTGGCCAACTCGTCCGGGCTCAAGGTCGGCATCACCCGAGCCAACCAGTTGCCCACCCGCTGGCTCGATCAGGGCGCCAGCCAGGCGCTGCCGATCATGCGTGTGGCCACGCGGCAACAGTCAGGGTTGGTCGAGGACCTGTTCCGCGCCCATGTACCGGACCGTACCAACTGGCGTGCGTTGCTCAAGGGCGATGCCGAGGCGGTGGACCTGGTCGCCGTGCGCGATCAACTGTTCGAGCAGTGCGCCGAGGGCCTCCAGGCAATGCACGCACGCTTTGGCCTGCAGGCCATTCAACCGTTGTCAGATGCTCAAACCGTCGACATTCGCTATCCGGTCGAGGCCTATCCGAGCAAGATCGTCAGCTTCAACCTGGACAAGAATCCCCTGGCTGAAGGCACGCTGCTGGGCATCAAGGGCCAGTACCTGATCTTCGACACCGGCGTGATCAATATTCGCAAATACACGGCCTATCAACTCGCCGTGCATCAGTAAAAGGATCGCCACATGCGTACCGAACAGCCGCAAGTGATTTACCTCAAGGACTATCAGGCTCCCGAATACCTGATCGACGAGACCCACCTGACCTTCGAGTTGTTCGAGGACCACACATTGGTCCACGCGCAGTTGGTCATGCGCCGCAACCCGGCGCGGGGCGCTGGCTTGCCACCGTTGGTGCTGGATGGCCAGCAGTTGGAACTGCTGTCGGTGCAGCTCGACGACCGCGAACTGAGCGCTACCGAGTATGAGCTGAGCGACAGTCACCTGACACTGCAGCCAACGGCGGCGCGCTTCACCCTCGACACCTCGGTCAAGATCCATCCGGAAAGCAACACCGCGCTGGAAGGCCTGTACAAGTCGAGCGGCATGTTCTGCACCCAGTGCGAAGCCGAGGGCTTTCGCAAGATCACCTATTACCTCGACCGTCCGGACGTCATGAGCAAATTCACCACCACGGTGATTGCCGAGCAGCATCGCTACCCGGTGCTGCTGTCCAACGGTAACCCGGTCGGCACCGGGCCTGGCGAAGACGGCCGGCATTGGGCGACCTGGGAAGACCCGTTCATGAAACCGGCCTACCTGTTTGCGCTGGTGGCGGGCGACCTGTGGTGTGTCGAAGACACGTTCACTCGCCAGTCGGGGCGTGACGTCACCCTGCGTATCTATGTCGAGCCGGAAAACATCGACAAGTGCCAGCACGCCATGACCAGCCTGAAGAAGTCCATGCGCTGGGATGAAGAGGTCTATGGGCGTGAGTACGACCTGGACATCTTCATGATCGTTGCGGTCAACGACTTCAACATGGGCGCTATGGAAAACAAGGGCCTGAACATCTTCAACTCCAGTTGCGTACTGGCCCGCGCCGAAACCGCCACCGACGCTGCGCACCAGCGTGTCGAGGCGGTGGTCGCCCACGAATACTTCCACAACTGGTCAGGCAACCGCGTGACCTGCCGTGACTGGTTCCAGTTGTCGCTCAAGGAAGGCTTCACGGTGTTCCGCGATGCCGAGTTCTCGGCTGACATGAACTCGCGTACGGTCAAGCGTATCGAAGACGTGGCCTACCTGCGTACCCACCAGTTTGCCGAAGATGCCGGCCCTATGGCTCACGCCGTGCGCCCGGACAGCTTCATCGAAATTTCCAACTTCTACACCCTGACCGTGTACGAGAAGGGCTCGGAAGTGGTGCGCATGGTGCGTACCCTGTTGGGCGTTGAAGGCTTCCGCAAGGGCAGTGACCTGTACTTCGAGCGTCATGACGGCCAGGCGGTCACCTGTGACGACTTCATCAAGGCCATGGAAGATGCCAACGGCGTCGACCTGAGCCAGTTCAAACGCTGGTACAGCCAGGCTGGCACGCCACGCCTGGCGGTCAGCGATGCCTATGACAGCGCAGCGCAGACCTACAGCCTGACCTTCCGGCAGAGTTATCCACAAACCCCGGACAAACAGGAAAAGCAGCCCTTCGTCATTCCTGTAGAGCTGGGCCTGCTTGATGCCCAGGGCAATGACTTGCCACTGCGTCTGCTCGGTGAGGCGGCGGCCGAGGGCACCACCCGCGTACTGTCAGTTACCGAGGCTGAACAAACCTTCACCTTTGTCGATGTTGCGGCCAAGCCACTGCCGTCATTGCTGCGTGGCTTCAGCGCACCGGTCAAGCTGAGCTTCCCCTATGACCGCGACCAATTGATGTTCCTGATGCAGCATGACAGCGACGGCTTCAACCGTTGGGAAGCCGGCCAGCAGTTGTCGGTGCAGGTCCTGCAAGAGCTGATCGAACAGTACAAACAGGGCGCCAAGCTGGTACTCGACCCGCGCCTGGTAACTGCACTGGGCAGCGTCCTGAGCAATGATCAACTGGATCAGGCGATGGTCGCTGAAATGCTTTCGCTGCCCAGCGAGGCCTACCTCACTGAAATCAGTGAAGTGGCGGATGTCGATGCTATCCATGCGGCCCGCGAATTCGCCCGCAAACAACTGTCCGAGCAGTTGTTCGACGCACTGTGGGCCCGTTACCAAGCCAATCGCGCGGTGTCGCGCACGACCGCGTATGTGGCCGAAGCCGAGCATTTTGCCCGTCGCAGCCTGCAGAACATCGTGTTGTCCTACCTGATGCTCAGTGGCAAACCACAGGTGCTGGAAGCGACCCTGGAGCAGTTCGACGCGTGTGACAACATGACAGAGCGTTTGACCGCGCTGGCCGTGTTGGTCAACTCGTCGTTCGAGGCCGAGCGGGCCAAGGCGCTGGAGACGTTCGCCGACCACTTCAAGGACAATCCGTTGGTGATGGACCAGTGGTTCAGCGTCCAGGCGGCCAGCACCTTGCCGGGCGGTTTGGCGCGAGTCAAAGCACTGATGCAGCATCCGGCCTTCACGATGAAGAATCCGAACAAGGTGCGCGCCCTGATTGGTGCGTTTGCCGGGCAGAACCTGGTCAACTTCCATGCGGCAGACGGTTCCGGCTACCGCTTCCTGGCGGACCTGGTGATTGAACTCAATGCACTCAACCCGCAGATCGCCTCGCGGCAACTGGCACCGCTGACTCGCTGGCGCAAGTACGACGCTGCGCGTCAGGCGCTGATGAAGGGTGAGTTGGAGCGCATTCTTGCCTCCGGCGCGCTGTCCAGTGATGTCTATGAAGTGGTCAGCAAAAGCCTGGCTTGATCGGGTTTTTGACACGCTTGTCGGCGTCTGCTTTCGCTGATGCCGTCGCCGGCAAGTTGGCGCCCACAGGGCTACACAAGGCCCTGTGGGCGTTGGCTTGCCAACGATGCAGGCGCCACGCGCCCGCAGCCTCCTTTCCCGCGCTTAACAAAAGATAACGTCTTGTTCGTTGTCAGCCCTTTCTAAACCCCGATAGGATGGTTCTCAGCTATTGCGGGGCTCTGGAACAGGGTTTTTGGCTGTGCCCGCAACTGGATTTGACCCAAATAACAATTAAATCGGGGGAGAGATCTATGGGTGAGCCCGTCATGGCGCGCACCGGGTATGGTGCAGGACAAGGGCGCAGGGGGCCGACCGTGTTGGTTGGCAGCAGCCTTCTGGCGTTGGCCCTGGGCATGTTTGCCAATGCTATCGAGGCGGCGCAGGCGCAGGAGTCTGCAGCCTCGGCAACGGTCTACGCCATTGAGTCCGATAAGGCCGCTCGCAGTCTGTTGCTTGACGTCACCAAGGCCGGCGCCCGGCTGGTAGCGGTTGGTGACCGTGGCCACATCCTTTTCTCCGATGACCAGGGGCAGACCTGGACCCAGGCACGGGTGCCCACCCGGCAGATGCTCACTGCGGTTTACTTTGCCGATGCCCTCCATGGCTGGGCGGTAGGCCATGATGCGCAGATCCTCGCCAGCAGTGACGGCGGCGCGACCTGGAGCAAGCAATTCGAAGACCTCAAGCGTGAAGCGCCCTTGCTGGATGTGTGGTTCCAGGACGCGCAGCACGGTTTTGCTGTGGGGGCTTATGGGGCTCTGCTTGAAACCGTTGATGGCGGCGCAGCCTGGCAAGAGGTCAGCGACCGTCTGGATAACGAAGATCAACTGCACCTCAATGGCATCGCGGCGGTGAAGGATGCAGGGCTGTTCATCGTTGGAGAGCAGGGCGTGATGTTCCGCTCAGCCGACGCTGGGCAAACCTGGAACCGGGTGGAAGGGCCCTACCAGGGCTCGTTGTTCGGTGTGGTCGGTACGGCGCAAGCACGCACGCTGCTGGCCTATGGCTTGCGCGGCAACCTGTTCCGCTCCACCGACTTTGGCGACACCTGGCAAACCATTCCCCTGCATGCCGAACGCGGGCAGTTGGAGTTCGGCTTGTCCAGCGCGACGCTTCTGGACGATGGCAGCCTGGTGCTGGTCGGTAATGGCGGTAGCGTCCTGCGCAGCACCGACGATGGTGCAAGCTTCAGTGTCTATAACCGGGCCGATCGTATCGCGCTGGCGGCTGCCAGCGCAGTCACGGATGGAAAGCTGATTCTGGTAGGCCAGGGCGGCGTCCATGTTGCCACGTCATCTGGCGCTGAGAGGGTACAACCATGACCAGTCGGGAATCGTTCGGCACCCACCAGCACCATCACGACAAGGCGTCGGTTCTTGAACGCCTGATTTTCAACAACCGGCCTGCTGTCATCTTCATCTGCCTGGTCGTCAGCCTGTTCCTGTTCTGGCAGGCCACCTTGATCCGCCCCTCGACCAGCTTCGAGAAAATGATCCCGCTTGAGCATCCGTTTATCGAGAAAATGCTCGAGCACCGTAACGACCTGGCCAACCTTGGCAATACGGTGCGTATCTCGGTGGAGGCAGTCGATGGCGATATCTTCGACAAGCACTACATGGAAACCCTGCGTCAGATCCATGATGAGGTGTTCTACATTCCCGGTGTCGATCGTTCTGCGCTCAAGTCGTTGTGGAGCCCGAACGTTCGCTGGACCGAGGTGACCGAAGAAGGTTTTGCCGGTGGCGAGGTCATTCCGAAGACCTACGATGGTTCCGCCGACAGCCTGGATGAATTGCGCAGCAACGTGCTCAAGTCCGGGCAGATAGGCCGTCTGGTGGCCAACAACTTCAAGTCCAGCATTGTCGATGTACCGCTGCTGGAGTCCTACCCCGACCCGCAGGACCAGGGCAAGCAGATCAAGCTGGATTACCAGCAGTTCTCCCATCAGCTGGAAGAGAAGATCCGCGACAAGTTCCAGGCACAGAACCCCAATGTAAAAATCCACATCGTCGGTTTCGCCAAGAAGGTTGGCGACCTGATCGATGGCCTGATGATGGTCGCGATGTTCTTCGGCATCGCCCTGGCCATCACCTGGGTGCTGCTGTACTGGTTTACCTGGTGTATCCGTAGCACCATCGCCGTGCTGATCACCACCCTGGTGGCGGTGGTCTGGCAGTTGGGCTTGATGCACGCAGTGGGCTTTGGCCTGGATCCGTACTCGATGCTGGTGCCGTTTCTGATCTTCGCCATCGGCATTTCCCATGGGGTGCAGAAGATCAACGGTATCGCCTTGCAGTCCAGCGATGCCGACAATGCCCTGACCGCTGCACGGCGAACCTTCCGCCAACTGTTCTTGCCGGGGATGATTGCCATCCTGGCCGACGCGGTGGGCTTCATCACCCTGCTGATCATCGATATCGGGGTGATTCGCGAGTTGGCCATTGGTGCCTCCATCGGTGTGGCGGTGATCGTCTTTACCAACCTGATCCTGCTGCCGGTGGCGATCTCCTATGTCGGCATCAGCAAGAAGGCTATCGAGCGCAGCAAGCGCGATGCCACGCGTGAGCACCCGTTCTGGCGGCTGCTGTCCGGTTTTGCCAGTGCCAAGGTAGCGCCTGTGTCAGTGGTGCTGGCGCTGTTCGCGTTCGGTGGTGGCCTCTGGTACAGCCAGAACCTGAAGATCGGTGACCTCGACCAGGGAGCGCCTGAACTACGTCCTGACTCGCGCTATAACCTGGACAACCGTTTCATCATCAGTAACTACTCGACCAGCTCGGATGTGCTGGTGATCATGGTCAAGACGCCACCCGAAGGCTGCTCGGTCTATTCGACCATGGCGCCGGTCGATGAGTTGATGTGGACCATGGAAAACACCCCGGGCGTGCAATCGGCGATTTCACTGGTGACGGTGTCCAAGCAGGTCATCAAGGGCATGAACGAGGGCAACCTGAAATGGGAGACCTTGTCGCGCAACCCGGATGTGCTGAACAGTTCGATCTCCCGTGCCGATGGCTTGTACAACAGCGACTGTTCGCTGGCCCCGGTGCTGGTGTTCCTCAACGATCACAAGGCCGAGACCCTTGATCGCGTGATCAAGGCGGCCCAGACCTTCGCCGATGAACACAACAAGGACGGCCTGGAGTTCCTGCTGGCAGCGGGCAATGCCGGGATCGAGGCCGCGACCAATGACGTGATCAAGTCGGCCGAGCTGACCATCCTGATCCTGGTTTACATCTGTGTGGCCGTGATGTGCATGATCACCTTCCGCTCGTTTGCCGCGACCTTGTGCATCGTGCTGCCGCTGGTGCTGACTTCGGTGCTGGGCAATGCGCTGATGGCCTTCATGGGCATCGGTGTGAAGGTGGCGACCCTGCCTGTGGTGGCGCTGGGGGTGGGTATCGGTGTGGACTACGGCATTTACATCTACAGTCGCCTGGAGAGTTTCCTGCGCGCCGGGCTGCCGCTGCAAGAGGCCTACTATCAAACCCTCAAGTCCACCGGCAAGGCGGTGCTGTTCACCGGTTTGTGCCTGGCCATTGGCGTCGCGACCTGGATCTTCTCGGCAATCAAGTTCCAGGCTGACATGGGCTTGATGCTGACCTTCATGTTGCTCTGGAACATGTTCGGCGCATTGTGGTTGTTGCCGGCACTGGCACGTTTCCTGATCAAGCCGGAGAAACTGGTGGGCAAGGAGGGTGGGTCGATTTTCGCCCATTGATCGCCTCGGTTGAGCGCATCGCCGGCAACGCCGGCCCCTACGGGGGCTGGGGTGCCGGCGATGTTGTTTGCATTGGAGTATCATTGTGCTTTTCCGCACGATGATACCTCTCTCATGACGACCCTTTCCCACGCCCTGCAAGCCAGCGACATGCTGTTGATCGACGGCCTGCATGCCTTTGATTTCACCTTCGATGAGACCGGTCTGCAGGTTGAATGCATGGATGGTCGTGCACTCAAACGCTGGCAGTTCAGCATTGAGCAGATCAATGCCGCCCGCGCGGACGGCGGCGACTGGTTGATCGCGGCCGACGGTGTCGAGCACCGTCTGGTGTGCATGAGTGCCTTGCGCGCCTCGGAAGAGGATGACGATGAAACGTCTGCTGACGTGTCTATTGATCAATAGTGCTGTTGCCATGACGGCTACGGCGCAAGGCCACGAACTGCTGGTCGGTAGCTACACCCAGGGCAGCAGCGAGGGGATCTATCGCTACCGCTTTGACAGCCAGAGCGGGCAGATCGAGCCAGAGCCGCTGCAGGTGGTGCAGAGCGTCAACCCGTCCTGGCTGGTCGTGTCCAGTGACCGTCGCCTGTTGTTTGCGGTCAACGAAAACGGCGCCGGGCATGGCCAGGTCAGCAGCTTTGCGCTTGCCCCCGGCAGCGGTGCGATAAGCCCGCTGAGCCGGCTCGACAGCCTGGGTGACGAGCCGACCCACGCCAGCCTCAGTAATGACGGCCGCTACCTGTTCGTTGCCAACTATGCGGTGCAGCCAACCCCGGGCGGGAGCCTGTCGGTGCTGCCCGTGGCGGCAGACGGGCGCTTGTTGCCGGTGGTGCAGCAAGAACGCCATCCGCCCAGCTACGTCAACCCGGAGCGCCAGTCCGGCTCCCATGTGCATGCGGCGGTGTCGTCGCCGGATGGGCGCTACCTGTATGCCTGCGACCTGGGCGCCGACAAGGTGTTCATCTATCGCTACGACAGCGCCAACCCCGAGCGCCCCTTGAGCCCGGCCCGCCCTGCGGCGGTCAACCTGCCGCCGGGCAGCGGGCCACGCCATCTGGTGTTCGCAGCCACTGGCAAACAGGCTTACCTGACCCTGGAGATGAGTGCCGAAGTGGTGGTGTTCGATGTACAGGATGGCGTACTCATCGAGCGTCAACGGCTGCCCTTGAGCGACTCTCAGGCGCCGGCCAGCAAAGCGGCGGGGGCCTTGCACCTCTCGCCGGACGGGCGCTTCCTGTACGTGAGTAATCGCGGTACCGCCAACGAGCTGTTGGTGTTCGCAATCGACTCGGCCCTGGGTACGCTGACGCCGCTGCAACGGCGCTCGGTGGAAGGTGATCATCCTCGCGAGTTCAGCCTCGACCCGAGCGGTGGCTATGTGCTGGTTGCCAACCAGAAGAGCAACCAGATCGTGGTCATCCAGCGTGACCGGCACACCGGCCTGCTGGGCAAGACTGTGCAGAAGCTTGCCCAGGATGCGCCTTCGGACCTGAAGTTCGTCAATTGACCATCGCGGGCAAGCCCGCTCCCACAGGTGAACTGCCCCCAAGAAGTTGGACACAAATCCAACCCTTGGTGGGCAGTCCAAGTTGTAGGAGCAGGTCTTGCCTGCGATGCGGGCGCCGCGCACCTGCTGATACACCACGGCCCCCATCGCGGGCAAGCCCGCTCCCACAGGTGGACTGCCCCCGAGAAATTGGACACAAATCCAACCCTTGGTGGGCAGTCCAAAGTTGTAGGAGCAGGTCTTGCCTGCGATGCAGACGCCGCTAACCCACTGACACCCCACCGGCGCCATCGCAGGCCAGCCTGCAACAACAGGGCGGGTGGCTTCAGCGGGCCATGATTGCCTTGAACAGCGCCGAGTCCAGCCAACCCTGCAGCCAAGCTCGCAGCCTGGGGTAGGGGGCTTGGGCAAACCAGTCTGGTTCGACCCCGGCGAACTGGCGAATGAACGGCATCAGGGCTACATCCGCCAGGCTTGGGTGCGAGGTGAGCAGGTAGTCGTGCTGCGCCAGGTGTGCCTCCAGGTCATCAAGGATTTCACAGGCCAGCTGTCGGTATTCCTCACGCGAATGCGCCGGGTAGCGCTCGGCATACTTGTAGTGGTTGAGTCTGACTTTAAACAGGCTGTCGTTACGCGCTATCAGTGCGTTGGCCTGTTGCGCAGCCTGTGAGTCGGTACTCAGCAGCCAGTCTTGCGGGTCATGCCGGGCCAAGGCCCAGCGCATGATGTCCAGGCTTTCCTCCAGCACCTTGCCCTCGACACTCAACACCGGCACCGTACCTTTGGGCGACAAGGCGAGCATGTCGGCCGGTTTTTCCTTGAGGCTGACCTCGCGGATCTCGACCGGGCATTGGCTGTAGCGCAAGGCCATGCGTGCACGCATGGCGTAAGGGCAGCGCCGAAACGAGTAGAGGATCATCCACTGACCTCCAGGGTACTCAGGCCATTGCCTTGGCGACGAACCTGGATCTGTACCGGAATCCGCTCGTGCATTTCCTGCACATGAGAGATCACCGCGACCTTGCGCCCTTGAGCCTGCAAACCGTCCAGTGCATCCATGGCCAGTTGCAGCGATTCGGGGTCGAGGCTGCCGAAGCCTTCGTCGATGAACAGCGACTCGATCTTCAACGTGCTCGAGGCCATCGACGCCAGCCCCAGGGCCAGCGCCAGCGAGACCAGGAAGGTTTCGCCCCCGGACAAGGAGTGCACCGAGCGCAGTTCATCCCCCATCTCGGTATCCTGCACCAACAGGCCCAACAGGCTGCCGCCGCGCTTGAGCCGGTAGCGGCGGGCCAATTGACGCAGCTGTGCGTTGGCATGGTGCACCAGCAGGTCGAGGTTGTAGCCCTGGGCGATCTTGCGGAAGGTATCGCCAGTGGCAGAACCGATCAGGGCGTTCAGGCGCGCCCAGCGTTGCCACTCGGTATAGGCCTGGGCAATCTGTTCTGCCAGCGCTTGGTTGGCCTGTTGGCGGCGCTGGTCGTCGGCTTGCTCGGCGCGCAGTTCGGCACACTGTTGCTCGCGGGTGTGCAGCTGTTGCTGCAACGCGGCCATGGCTTGTTCCAGCTGATCGGCTGGCAGTTCCCCGTTGGCTTGGGCCTGATGTTGCTGAAGGCGCTGTTCGCGCTCTTGCACCAGCACCTGAGTGTGCTCGATGGCTTTTCTGGCGTTTTGCAGGCGCTGACGCAACTGGCTGATCTGTTCGTCATCGAACGCCAGCAATTGCGTCAGGCCGGCATCGTCCAATTCAGGATGGGCGTGTCGCCATTGGCCGATGACGGCCTCCAGTTGACGGCATTCCTCTTCCAGGGCATCTCGCTGTTGCGCTTTGGCCTTGAGCTCGGCTGTCAGCTCGATCGAGCGGGCGAGGCTGTCCTGCAGTTGCTGCTGGGTGGTCGCTTCGACGCTGCGCGCCTGTTCAACGGCCTGCTCCAGTTGCTGTTGCCAGTGCTGGGCGTTTTCGTGCTCGCCAAGCAGGCCGTCTAGCGTTGCTTTTGCCTGCTGCTGTTGGGTTTGCCGGGCAACGACCTGCTGCTGCAGCTCCTCCAGCTTCTGTACCCGTGCCTGTTGTTGCAGGCTGGCCTTTTCCAGTTGCTGCTGGCGGTCGTTGTAGTCCTGTTGCTCGTCTTTTTGCCGGTCTACCAGTTCCAGGCGCTGCGCCAGTTGCTGGTCGAGTTGCAGGAAGGCGGCTGACGTTTCCTGACGCAGGGCTTGCAGGATGTCGGCGGGCAGCAGGCCGGCGAAGCTTGCCAGTGCCTGTTCCAGGCGTTCCTCGTCGTCACTCAGCGCCTGCTGTTGCTGGCTCACGTGCAGCGTGGCCTGCTGGCTGGCCTCGATGGCCACCTGCAGTTGTTGCTGCAGGCGGGCGGCGTCCTGCTGAAGCGTGAGCAGTGTCTGCTGGCGTTGCTCGTCCCGGTTGATGTCATCGTTCAGGCGGCGCAGTTGAAGCTCCAGCCAGGCCGAGCAGGCGTTGCTGTCCTGATCGGCCAACTGAGCGTAGAGCGGGTGAGCATCGAGGCTGGGGGCCAACGCCTGCTGTTGAGTGACAAGGTGCTCGTGCTGGTGCAGGTACTCCTTGATCTGGCTATTGACGCCGGCCAGTTTCGCTCGCAGTTCATCCAGTTTGTCTTTCAGCCCGTCGACCAGGCGCTGGGCGTTGGCTTCTTCATCCTGGTCATGTCGGCCAAGGCTTTGCAGCAGCGCTTCGGGCTGGTGGTACGGGTGTTCCTGGCTGCCGCAGACGGGGCAGGGCTGGTCGTCCTGTAGCTGCGCTCGGAGCTCTTCGACGCTGGCACTGCGGGCCAAACGCTGACGCTCAAGCAGCTGTCGTGTGAGGTTCAGTGCCTGCTCGGCGGCAATCAGCTCTTGTTTGCCTTGCAGCCCCTCGCTGATCAATTGTTCGCGTTGCTGCTGCGCGGCCTGCTGGCGTTCACGCAAGGCGTGGATTTGTTTGTCCAGATCCTGCTGGCTGTTCCAGAGCCGGGTCAGTTCTTCGACCGCACGCTGTTGCTTGCGGTTGTCTTGCAACAGCGTTCCCAGCAGGCTGATCTGCTCTGCCAGGGCCTCGGGTTCAGCGCCGGCTTCGTGGTAGATCTGCGCCAGGTGAGTGCGCTGTTCTTCCAGTTGGCGGGCCGCATCCGTGGCGCGTTGCTGCAGGGCGGGCAGTTCCTCGCGGCCTTTGTTGAGCCGGTTGCCAATGAGCATCAGTTGCTGCAGTTGGCCCCGGTAGGCGCTCCAGGCGTCGCCCAGGCCGGACAGGTGCGCGCTGTGTGCGAGTTGCTCGTCAAGTTGCTGCAGACGCTCGCTGTTACGCTGCTGTTGTTCGATCAGGGTGTGTAGCTGCTGCTGGCCCTCGCGGGAGGCCTGTTCGGCCTGTTGGTGCAGGGCAAGGCTGTCGGCCAGTTCCTGTTCCAGGCGCGCCAAGGTGTCTTGCTCGGCGAAGGCCTGGCGCAGCAACGGCGCGTTTTGCGCCTGCTGAGCCAGTGCCTGGCTCAGTGCCTCGCGTGCGTGGTGCAGGTGTTGTTCCAGTTGTTGCTGGGCAGCCTGCAACTCAACCTGTTGCTGGCGCTGTTGTTCAATGGCAACGGTCAGTGGCGAGCGCTGGCCGGTCAGCTCCAGTTGTCGGGCAAACTGATGGCGCTGCGGCGCCAACTGCTCCAGCCGCTCCAGGTTCAAGCGTTCTGTGGCCAGTTGCTCCCAGTGCTGCTGGGCACTGTGGGCGTCCTCGGCGGCGGCACGTTGTTGTGCCTGCAAGTGGCCTAGCTCTGTCAGCCAACTGCGCTGCTGCTCGAACTGGCGCAGTTGCGCCTGTTCGGTCTTGAGTTGGCGTTGTGCCTGTTCAACACGCTGGTCGAGTTCAGCGCGTGCCTCCGGGCTGAGCGGCGTGATACCACTGACCTGTTGTTGCAAGGCCTTGTGGATATCTTCGGCTTCTTTGCTCTTGCTGTAGGCGCGTCGGCCCAACTGGCTGTAGATCGCTGTGTTGGTGAGTTTTTCCAGCAGTTCGCTGCGGTCCTTGTCGTCGGCCTTGAGGAAGGCGCTGAACTCGCTTTGGGCCAGCATGACCGCACGGGTGAACTGTTCGAAGTTGAGCCCCAGCTTGGCCTCGATCAGCTGTTTGTACTCGCTTTTGCTCTGGCTGCTCAGTAACTGGTTACCGTCCAGGTCATGCAGGCTCTGACGGCTGCCTTGCAGCTTGCCGTTGGCTTTATCGCGGGCGCGGTTGGTCTCCCAGCGTGCCCGGTAACGGTGGCCGTCGATACCGACGAAATCAACTTCGGCAAAGCCGCTGCCGGTGCCCCGGCGTAGCAGCGTGCGCGGGTCGCTGGTAAGGATCTCGCTGTCGACTTCTGGCAGTTTGGTTTCCCGGCCAATGCTGTTCAGGCGTGGTACAGCGCCGAACAGTGCCAGGCACAAGGCATCGAGCAAGGTGCTCTTGCCCGCGCCGGTGGGGCCGGTGATCGCAAACAGGCCAGCACTGGCCAAGGGCTCGGCGGTGAAGTCGATTTCGCAAGGGCCGGCCAGGGACGCAAGGTTTTTCAGGCGAATGGCGAGAATTTTCATGGGTGCTCCTCCTCCTGTTGCACGTCCTGCAGCAGTTGGGCGAAGTCGGCCAGTGTCTGCTCGTCCACGGCATTGCCATAGGCCTGCTCCCAGGCGCGGCTGAACAGGTCTTGCGGGCTGAGTTGGCCCAGTTCAATCAAGGGGCTACTGTCGTCGTCATCCTGTTGAGCGCCGGCGTACTCGACGGCGATCCGTACCAGGCGCACGGCCTTGCCGTTCAGCGCGAGTTCGATTTGCTGGCGCAGGTCCGGTTGTGGTTCATCCAGACGCACGCGCACTTCCAGCCAGGGCTGGCGTTGCAGGTCAGCCAGCAGGTCGACTTCCGGCAGCGCTGCCAGGTGTTCCAGCACCTCGTTCAGGGAGGCAGGGCCCAGGCGTTGCAGGTGCACGGCCCGCGGTACCAGCCGTGGCTCGACGCTGCGCAGTGCCGCGCCGTCCAGTTCCACCTCGAGTATCTGGTGTTGATAGCCAATTTCCGAGAACGACAACGGCAGCGGCGAGCCGCTGTAGCGAATGCGTTCCTCGCCGTTGACCCGCTGCGGTTTGTGCAGGTGGCCCAGGGCGACATACGCCACCGAGTCGCTGAACAGCTTGGCCGACAGTGCTTCGGCGTTGCCGATGATCAGGCTGCGCTCGGAGTCTTCCGAAATCGACCCGCCAGCCATGTGCGCATGGCTGATGGCGACCAGCGCCTGCCCCGGTTTGCGTCGGCTTTCAGCTGCAGCGATCAGGCGTTCATGTACCTGGGTGATGCCGCGCAGGTAATCGTCACCCACGTGTGCGCCGGTCACTTCGGCCGGGCGCAGGAAGGGCAGCGCCAGGCACCAGGCGCGGGTTTTACCCTTGGCATCGGTCAGCGGGATCAGCAAGCGATCACTGTCGAGCTGGCCGTCATCCAGCCACTGCACACGGCCCAGGGCATGGGTGCGCAGGCGGCGCATCAACGGTGCCGGCAGTTCGATACGGGCACCGGAGTCATGGTTGCCGGCGATGATCACGATATCCAGCGCAGGCTGCTGTTCGTGAGCGCGGACGATGAAGTCGTACAGGCGTTCCTGGGCTTTGACCGGAGGGTTGACCGTATCGAAGATGTCGCCGGCAATCAGCAGGGCATCGGGTTGACGCAGGGCCAGTTGGCCGAGCAGCCAGTCGAGAAAGCAGGCATGTTCGAAGTCACGTTCCTGGCTGTGGAGGGTTTGCCCCAGGTGCCAGTCGGAGGTGTGAAACAGACGCATTGAAAGTCCTGTGCAGAGGAAACCGGGTCGCTCTGGGCAGCGTTGGCCAGCAGGGGCGGTCGGCTATGGTAGCGCGACTACGCCCAGGGGTTGCCAGTTTCCGGGATCAGCAGGGCCGAGACAACCGGCGGCATGCGAACTTCAGGCATGCGCCAGGGGGAAGTGCACGCTTGCACACAGGCCACCCTGCGGCAGGTTGTCCAGGCTGACTTTTGCGCCGAGGCGCTTGGCGATGGTTTGTACAATGGCCAGGCCGAGGCCGGCGCCTTGGTCGTTGCCACGGCTGAAGAAGCGCTCGAACAGGCGATCACGGTGTTCAGGGTCGATGCCAGGGCCTTGGTCTTCGACGCTCAGCAGCACTTCGCTGGCGGTCTCCTCCAGGCGCACGGTGATCAGCCCGCCTTTGGGTGAGAAATTCGCGGCATTGGTGACCAGGTTGTTCAAGGCAATATCGAGGGTTGCGCTATCGCCCAGTATCCGCAGGGGCGCCTCAGGCGCTTCCAGGCTCACCTCAAGGCCCCTGTCGAGCAGCCAGGGGGTCAGTTGTGCCAATGAGTCACGCACACTGGCAGTCAGGTCGATGGGCTGTAGTGGTGCGCTGCCAAGCCGTGGCTCCAGGCGTGCCATGGTCAAGAGTTGATTGACCAGGCGCGAGGTTCGGTCCACACCGGCAATCAGGTTGTGCAGGGACTGTTGGCGTTCCGCGTCGTTGCGCGCTTCCTGCAGATTCTGCGCGTGTACCCTTAGCACTGCCAGCGGGGTACGCAACTCGTGGGCCGCATCGGCGATGAAACGTCGCTCCCGGCCAAGGACTTCCTGAATCTGTCCCAGCAGCCGATTGAGTGCGGCTTGCATCGGCTCCAGCTCATTGGGCAATGGTGACAGTTGTATGGGCTCCAGCGACCCGGGGTGGCGGGCGCGCAGTGTCGTGGCCATATTGGCCAGTGGTTTGAGCCCCCAGCCGATGGCAAACCAGATCATCGTCGCTAACAGCAGGCTGCCAATCAGGTTGGGGCCCAAGGTGTGGCGGACGATGCGGTTGACCAGGTCGTTGCGCACATCGTCGCGCTCGCCAACCCAGATTCGCAGGGAATGCTCGGTGTCGACCAGCACGAAGGTACGCCATTGCTGGTTCTTCAGGTCGACCACATCATTGAAGCCGGCATCGCTCGGCGGTGCAGTGAAGCTCGGTGCACTGGCGGTATGCACCAGTAACTGGCCATCGAGGTTCCAGACCTGAAAGGCCATTTTGCTTTCGTAAGGGTGCCCATCGACCTTAGGGGATGCCTGACCCAGCGCCTCGTTGAACGCACGGTACAGTTCGCTGTGATCGCTGCTGTGCATTGGCATGCGCATGATGCCCTGCAGCAAGCGGGCATTTTGTGCCAGTTGGGCGTCATAGACTTCGGCAATTTCGTGGTTGCTGTCATGCAGGTTGAGTACAGACAGGGTCATCAGGCCGCCGATCAACAGGCCAATGATCAGGGTCAGGGTTCGCCGCCGGATGGATTTCATCGTGCTTCTTGCACCAGGTAGCCAACGCCGCGAATGGTCCGGATCAAGTCACTGGAGAGCTTCTTGCGCAAGTGGTGGATATGCACCTCAAGCGTGTTGCTTTCTGCTTCGTCGTTCCAGCCGTAGAGCAACTGGGTCAGCCGTTCGCGGGTCATGACCCGGCCTGGGGGTGACAGCAGCTCGTACAGCAGTTGGTACTCTTTGGGGGTCAATGAAACTGGCTGCCCCAGATAGGTGACCTGATGGCTGACAGGGTCCAGGCTGATTCCAGCATGTTCGATGCGCAGTTGGGCCCGCCCGGCACTGCGTCGCATCAAGGCGCGCAGGCGCGCCTTGAGTTCGGCCAGGTCGAAAGGTTTGACCAGGTAGTCGTCGGCACCGGCATCAAGGCCGGCAATGCGGTCTTCGGTGGCATCACGCGCGGTCAGGATCAGCACGGGCAGGTTCGAGCCGCTGCTGCGCAGACGCCGCAACACCTCCAGCCCGTCCATGCGCGGCAGGCCAAGATCGAGGATGGCCAGGTCGAAGGTTTCACTCAGTAACGAGTGCAACGCGCTGCTACCGTCTTTGATCCAGTCGGTGGTATAGCCGTCGCGGCTCAGTGCCTGGTAGATACCTTCACCCAGCGAAACATCGTCCTCAATCAGCAGCAGTCGCATGCCGGCTCCTTGGTCAGTTGAGTTTTTTGTCTATTTCAACCAGCAGCGCCTGTATGTCCTTGTGTCGCCCTTTATCGGCGCTTTCTCGACCCGGACGAGCAGGAGCCTGTTGTGCCTTGAGCAAGGCAGCCTTGGCTTCAGCGTAGTGCTTCTGGCGGTAGAGATGGTCGCCCCAGAAGTACAGGTTGTCTATACCGTTGGGGTTAATCTGCAGTGCTTGTTTGAGCAGCGTATCGGCCTTGTCACTATCACCGAAGCCGACTGGCCAGCCAGGCACTCGATCATACAGTGCAGCGAGGCTGGCGTAGGCGGAACCCTGCAGCGCCGTCGGGTCGATCGACAAGGCTTTTTCCAGGTCGCTGCGCGCCTCTTTGACCTTGCCCAAGGCACCGAGCCCGCCTTGGGCGCCTGCCCAACTGCTGGTGACGATGCCAGACCAGATCCAGGCCTCGGCTGCGGTTGGGCGCTCCTTGGAGAAGGCATTGGCCTTGGCGGCCAACTGCTCGAAGGCATCGGCGCGTTTACCCTCGGGTGTTTCGTACTGGATTTTTGCCCATTGCTGTTGAATATCGCTCAGGCGTTGTTGGTCGGTGGCGTCCATGGCCCACAGTGAGGTGCTTGATACGGTGGCCAGCAGGGCGATCAGCAGTTTTTTCATGGTTTGTTTTTCTCCGTGGAGCCAATATGGCTGAAGCGTCTGATCAACGGCAGCTGCTTGCGCAGGGCGCGGTCTACCAGGCTTGGCAGCAGGTTATTGAGGCTTACAAAAAAACGCTCAGGCCAGCCCAGGTAAAGGTCGCGACGGTCACCGGCAATGGCGTGGATCACGGCGTTGGCGACCATTTCCGGGTCGTCGGTATTGGCTTTCAGGGCGTCATTGAGCGCCTGTGCAGCCGCGCTGTTCATGCGTGTCTGGGTCGCTCGTGGGGCCACATAAAGTACGTTCACCCGGGTATCGGCCAGCTCTCGACGCAGTGCTTCGGAAAAGCCGCGCAAGGCGAATTTGCTGGCGCAGTAGGGGGAGTACCCGGGGTAGCCGATCGAACCATAGGTTGAACCGACATTGACCACCATTGCTGCTGGGGCCTCTCTGAGAAGTGGCAACAGCAAGCGTGTCAGCGAAATCGGGGCGATGATGTTCAGGTCCAGCATGTGGCTGATGTCGCTGTCTTCCAGTTGCTCAAGCATGGCGAACTGGTTTACCCCGGCGGCGTTGATCAGCAGGTTGATGCCGCCCATGGCCTGGGCGGCATTCTGCACTTTATGCCGGTCTGTGGCGCTGGTCAGGTCTGCCGACACCCAGCGCAGCTGGCTGGGGTAACGCGTCATGCTTGGGCGCAAGGCGTCTTCATGGCGAGACACCGCCAGTACCTGAGCGCCGCTGGCGAGCAGCGCATTGGTGATTGCCAGACCAATGCCACCACTGGCACCGGTGAGCACGACTCGGGCTTCATTGAGCCGCATGATTGCTCTCCAGCAGGGTTGGCGCCTGGGTGTTTTGCGGCAGTGCCCGGAACATGTCCGCGTACAACCGGTAGACCACTTTCGAGGCATGAATGACGGCGGCCTGATCAGCTGGGTCGTCGAGACGATCCATCAGCTTGCGGTAGGTCTGCATGTGCCCGATATCCAGCGCGCCATGGGAGTTCAGGTAGCTGAAGGCCTCCTCAGGCAGTGCCAGGCGGTCGCGAATGCGTTCGGCGGCATGGGTTGCCAGGGCGATGCTGGTGCCTTCAAGCACGTTGACCATCCCGAACAGGCCCACCGGGTTGCCACGTGCGATCAGGTCATAGAGAAACGCAACCATCAGCTCGATGGGTTGATCGGGTTGGCCGGTGCGCACCGCTTCACGGTCGCCGCCGCAGGCGACGATATCGTTCAGTACCCACTGCTCATGGCCGTACTCGTCTTCGATGTATTCGCATACTGCGTGGCGCAACCACTCCAGTCGCTCGGGCAGGCGTGCACCGCAGGCCATCATCAGCGGTACGGTATGGCGAACATGGTAGTAGGCCTGAATCAGGAAGGCCCGATAGCTCTCCAGTGTGACCTCACCGGCCAGTGCCTTGCGGATGACCGGCACTTCAAACAGCGCGCTGCGTTCTTGGGCGGTTGCAGCTTGCAGGGTTTCAAAAAAACTCATGACGACAGTTCCTCAGAACGATTAAAGGAGTCCAGTGCCGCGTGGTATTGCTCAAGGATGGCATCGCGGCGTGGTCGGCCATTGGCGGTCAGCAAGCCATTGGCAGGGGTAAAGGGTTGAGGCAAACGCAGCCAGTGATGAACGCGTGCGTAGTCGGGCAGGGCTGTATTGGCCTTGGCTACGGCATCGGCAAGGGCCTGGTCGCTGCAGCTCGGGTCATGAGGCCAGAGCAGGGCTGCGTTATAGGGCAGGGCTTCGCCATGCACGAATGCCTGGGCAATGACCCCGCCTTGGGTGAGTTCTGCTTCCACCCACTCGGGATTGACGTTACGGCCGTAGCTGGTGACGAACTGATGCTTCTTGCGGCCCTTGATGTACAGAAAGCCTTCGTCATCGAACTCACCGATGTCGCCACTGGCCAGCCACGTTGTCGGTTGGGCCGGGTTGCCCAGGTAGCCGAGCATGGTCGAGCCTTGAATCAGTACTTCGCCGTCATCAGCCAGCTTGACCTCTACATGGGGCAATGGCCGCCCAACGCTTCCCGGCCTGATAGCGCCAGGTACGTTCAAGCACACCACCGAGGCGCACTCGGACAAGCCGTAGCCTTCATAGGCCGGTATGCCGAGTTGGTGTGCACCTTGAAGCAGGCCTGGGGATACCCGCGCACCGCCTACCGCGGCAAAGCGCAGGCAGGAAGGATCGAATGCCTGCGCTTGCGTGGCGCCGACCAGCAGTTGCAGCAATTGCGGGACCAGAATCAGGCTGTGTGGGCGGCGTTCTGCCAGGCAGCGCAGGAAGGTGGGGGTATCGACGCCGCTGGCGCCACGAATACCCAGGCGGGCCTGGCTAGGCAGGCTTAGCACCGCACCTGCAAAGAGGGCGGCATAGCAACCGAGGTTTTCCAGCAGGATCGCCAAGGGCAGCAGTGCCAGGTGATGATCAGGCTTTACAGGCTCACTGGCCGCCGCCAGCTCTCGGGCCACCCGCAGGAAACTGTCGGCACTGAGGCACACGCCTTTTGGGGCGCCGGTTGTGCCCGATGTGAAGGTGATCTTCGCGGTTCCCTCTGGCAGTACTACGGCTGAGACCGCGGCCTTGCTCCACAGGGTGCCCTGGAAGCGGTAGCCTGCCGCTTCGAGTTCGCTTGCCATGCTGGTCTCAGCGACGACCAGCGGTGCCTGGCATTGCTCCAGGCAGTGCAGGCGTTGCGCAGGGCTGAAAAAGGGTGGCAGGGTAAGGCATGGGCGCTCTTCAAAGAGCACGGCCAGGTCCCACAGCATCGCCTCGGGGCTGTTGTCCAGCGCGAGCACTACACAGCCTTCAGGCTGCTCGCTGAGTAACCGGCGGCGATAATTGACCTCTGACCACAGCGCTTCATAGTCCAGGCGCAGTTCGTCACCCCATAGGGCCAGAGCAAAAGGGCGCTCCTGTGCATGGCGTTGCAGTTGATTTTCAAACAGGCTCAGTTCAGGCGACATTGCAGGTCTCCCGGTCGACGGGCGGCAGGCCAAGTCGTTTGAACAGCCCGGCCTTGGCCAAGTGTTGGAAACCACTGCAGATGTTGCCGATGTGGACACTCGGGCGGCTGTCGTAATACTGGCCCCACGTGTGGCGCTCATCGCCCAGGCGCTGAGGATCTGCTGCGCACAGGGTGGTAGGTTTCAAACCGAGGCGATGGAAACTGTTGACCAGGCCGGTACTGCCGGTAAACGAGACCCACTGAAAGCCTGCAGCACCTAGCAGCCAGGTCATGGTGATGATGCTCAGGCGGGCGCTGCCGGTATCGCTGGCGGCCAGATTGCCGACTTCGACAATGCAGTCGCGCTGCGTCGGTTGCTCGTTCTCTGACGGGATGTAGTGCTCGATTGGCGCATCCAGATACTGTTCCAGAAACAACCGTGAGGTGCTGGCGCGGCGAAGGCCTGCGACGGCACACAAGGCATTGTTCTGGTCTTTCAGGCCAAACAGCTCAGGCATGAAGTGACGTATGTCGGCGCCATGTACCAAGTGAAAACGCTGGCGGATGAAATCCTCGAACAGTGGGCGCTCATCGCTGTTGGGCAACGCGTGCGCCAGGCTCAACATCGCGCTGTTCTCAGGTGCCAGCCGAAGCGGTAAAGCGAAGGGCCAAATGGTGTCGGTGGGCTCAGGCATCGTGCTTGCTCCTGTATATCGTTGGGAGCAAGTGTCGACGAGTTTTCTTAAGGAAGCCTGAAGGTGCGCAGGCTAGAGCGGCTGATTACTTGGGATAGAGGGGTGGCAGGCTACTACTTTCGCCGGGTGTCGGTTGAGTCTGTTCAGCGGTTGGGATAGTGCCAATGGCCCGCCACAGCTCTTCGCCTTGCCAGTATTGTCCGGTTTCGCTGTAAAGCGCGCCGTTCAGACCATCCAGGGCATCGGACAATGGAACGAAGCGAGCCGCCATTTCGGCAAGGGTTTCGGGTTGCTGGCGCGCCCAGGCGTCGAGGGCCTGCCGGGTGGCCTGCGGGTCGTTGGCCTGGCAGGCGCGTTTGAGGTCGTCGAGCAGGGTGCGCGGGCTCGGGCCGCTTTGAGCCGCACGCAGCACGGCCGGTTGTGAGCGGGCCCGCCACCAGAGGGCAAAGCCACTCAAGGTGGTCAGGGCCAGTATCAGTGTGCTGAGTTGCCAGGGCCAGAGCGGGCCGTTTTCAAGGGGAATCGACGTGCTCGGCGTTTCAGCGCTGAGTGCCGGGTTGTCCTGAATCTGCAAGGTTCGCGCGGGCAGACTGCTGCGTTCCAGATGGTCTTCTCGGGTGTTCCACCAAATGACCTCCTGGTTGGGCAGCTCCAGTGTGCCCGCGTGCGTTGGCACCAGCGCCTCGCGCTCTTCGCGACTACCGAGCAGGCCGCGGTCGTTGATCTCGTTACGCAGTTGCGGTTGGTCAGGGTAGTGGCGCAGGCCTATGACCTCAGTGTTCGCCAGCGGTGGTATCTGTGTGCTGGACAGGCCTTCGGCCTTGATGGTCACTGTACGGGTCAGGGAGTCGCCAATCTGGGTTGAGGCTTGCGTCGGGTCCGGGCTCCAGTGTTCTTCCAGGGTCAGGTTGCGCGCCGGTAGCCAAGGCGTGTTGGCGGGGTAAGTGGCTGGTATGGGGTTGGCCAACAAGGTAATCGGTGCAGAGCTCACGTGGGTCTGTTTGCCACTGCGCGGGGCGCTGTCTTGATCTGTCGCCGGTTCTACGGTGGTGGCACTGAAGGTCAGGGACGGAATGGTCACGTTGCCGCTTTGCTGTGGGTAGATCGCATAGCGCATTTCGATCACGCCATGGCGTACACCGTTGATTTCCTTCTCGTAGGTCCGTGATTCGCCCAGTGGTTCTACCTTCGCGCCCTCCAGCTGGAGCCGGCTCAGGCTACTGTCATCGTACAGGGCTACCGAGTGGTAGATCCTCAGGGTTAAAACGGCTTGGGCCTGCACATAAATGCTGTCCTGGTCGAGGCTGGCTTCGATGAACACCGGAGCCAGGTTCTCGACCACGTTATCCTGTGCTTGCAGCACCTGAAGCTCAATCGGCTGGCTGCTGACCTCGCCCAGCTGCAGCGCGGGTATTTGCAGGCTGCCACTTTGGCGCGGAAGCAGGGTGATGATCCAGCGTGTACTGGCTTGGGTTTCGCCATTGAGGGTGGTCAGGTTGTTCACCTGGCGAGTGTCGCGAACCTCAAAATTGGCCTGCAGGGGCTCCAGGTCTGGCTTGCCAAACTGGGTGATGTCCTGCGTTTGAAGGGTCAGTTCGAGCGTTTCACCGGCGTTCAGGCGTGTGCGGTCTACGCTGGCAAGCAACGCGGCGGCCTGTACCTGCAGGCTGAGGGCAAGGCTGAAAACGAGGGCGCAGGCGCGTCTCATCAATGAGTTTCCTGGTGTTGTTGCTGTTCATACCAAAATTTTCGGCGCAGCAGTTCGGCAGGGTTGTCCGGGATCTGCCGCAACCACTGCTCAAGGGCCTGGCGCTGTTCGGCGCCAAGGCTTGCGTCGCTTGGCCGTTGCGGCGGATGAGTGGTTTCATCATCCTGGTCGCCGCTGTTCCCTTGCGGCGTTTGTTCTGCTCCCGACGACGGGTTCTGGCCTTGCTGTTCTTGTGCGCTTTGAGTGTCTTGCTCGCTGTCAGCCGCGGCGGTACTGCGGCTATCCGTGTTGCTGTCAGTCGTTGTGCCGGGCGCGTTCTGTTCGGTTTCCGTTTCAGTGGCCGCCGCCTGTTCCTGTTCGGCAGCTTTTTGCTGGCGCAGCAGTTGCTCGACCAGTGCTTTGTTCGTAATGGCCGGCTGAAGTTCCGGTTGGCGCTCCAGCGCCTGTTCATAAGCATCCACGGCAGCCTCCAACTCTCCGCTGCGTGCGAGGGCGTTACCGCGATTGTAGTGGGCAGCCGCCGTGTTGCCTTCAGCGAACAGGCGCACCGCGCCGGCATAGTCACCGGCCTCGTACAGTGCCAGGGCTTTCCATTGCGGGTTCTGGAAGCGTTGTGCTGCCTCGGCGGGGCGTTGTTGTTCAAGCAGGCGCTGGCCTTGTTGGTCCGGGCGTAGCCACAGGTCATCAAGTTCAAAGGCATGGCTGGGTTGTGGCAGCACCCACAGCAACGGCAGGCAGAACAGCCAGCCGCGCCGGCCCGCACAGGCCGCCAGCAACAAGAGCGGCAGCAGCAGCCAGTAGCCCTGATCGGCCCAACTGTCCAACTGCACCGTCTGGCCATCGTCATGCAATGCCCGGGGCGGGGCGAACAGGCCGAGGCCGCGCAGGTCCAGGTCGTCGATTCGGGCATGGCGGTACTTGCCGCCGGTTTCCATGACAAACTCCCTCAGGCTTGCGCTGTCCAGGCGGGGCATGAGAATCGTGCCCTCGGCATCCTTGAGGAATTCCCCATTACTCTGTTTTACCGGTGCGCCTTCTGCGCTGCCAATACCTAGCATCAGCAGCTTTGGTCCCTTGCGGCCCAGCGCCTGGACGATGCCTTGCCGTTCCTCGGTGCTCAACGAGGAGCCAATCAGCAGCAAACGGCCTTGGCCAAGGCCTGCTTGTGACAGCAGGGCCAGGCCTTTGCGTACGGCCAGGTCAGCGCGCTGCCCGGTTTGCGGCATGATCGAGGGGTCCAGGGCTTCAAGCAGGTTGCGGCTGGTGTCCAGGTCGTCGGACAGCGGCACCAGTGCATGTGCGCTGCCGGCATAGACGATGATCGCGGTCTGGCTGTCGCGGCGATGCTCGAGCAGGTCGAGCAGTTTTCGTCGTGCCTGCTCCAGGCGATTGGGTGGGCTGTCAGTCGCAAGCATTTGCGGTGTCAGCTCCAGCAATACCACCAGAGGATCGGCTGGGCGCTGTCGGGTTTCCTCCAGGCGCTGCCAGCTTGGTCCAAGCAAGGCGATGACCGTCACGAGCCACGCCACCCCCAATGCCACCCACGGCAACTTGCTGTCGCGACCGCTGCCACCACCCAACAGTACAGCGTGGAATGCCGGAGGCAAGATCATCTGCCAGCGACCGGCACGCTTTTGGCGATGCCAGAGCTTCCACAGCAACCAGCCTAGCAGCGGTAGTACCAGCAGCCAGGCAGGGCGTAGCCATTGTGGCCAGAATTCGATCATCGACGCCTCCGCAGGCGCAGACGCTTGAGGCGTTCGCGCCATTCAGGGTGCGGTTGCAGGAAGCGTCGGTTGCTGAGCAGGCGTTGCAGTGGATTGTCGTGCCAGCGCTCACGCACCACCAGCAACACGCTCAGCAACAGCGCCAGTGCCAGTGGCCAGCTGTACAACGCCTCGGCGGTGCGGGCCTGCGTCGGTTGTTGGGCGACGGGTTCCAGGCGGTCGAGTGTTTCGCCGATAGCCGTCAATTCCTTGCCGTCGCGCGCGCGGAAATAGGCGCCATGGGTCAACTCGGCAATCTCCTTGAGCGAGGCTTCATCCAGGTCCAGGCTTGGGTTGATGCCAAGCAGGCCAGCAGTACCGCTCTGTTCGGGGTCTGCGCCGATGCCGATGGTGTAGATTTTCACGCTCTCCTGAGCCGCCAGGCGTGCTGCGGTCAGCGGATGGATCTGCCCGCCATTGTTGGCGCCGTCGGTGACCAGAATCAGCACCCGGCTTTGTGCCGGGCGCAGCCGCAAGCGCTTGACGGCAAGGCCGATGGCATCAC
This sequence comes from Pseudomonas sp. FFUP_PS_473, assembly GCF_002858665.1. NCBI lineage: Bacteria > Pseudomonadati > Pseudomonadota > Gammaproteobacteria > Pseudomonadales > Pseudomonadaceae > Pseudomonas > Pseudomonas sp. FFUP_PS_473. The sequence continues at coordinate 9,007 of NZ_PJQQ01000031.1, read as the reverse complement.
CGATGGCGGTGTTCTTGCCGGCGATGCCAATCTGCGCTTCATTGAGGAAGGTATGCACGGTGCGCCGGTCGAACGTCAGGGGGGCCTGAAGGTAGGCCTGGCTGCCGAACAGGATCAGGCCGATTCGGTCACCCTGACGGGCCTGGAGAAAATCGCCCAATAGCTGCTTTACCAGGGTCAGGCGGCTGACGTCGTCGTCCTGCCAGCGCATGTCGGGAAAGTCCATCGAGCCGGAAACATCCACGGCGACCATAAGATCACGGCCGCTGGCAGCCACGGGCACAGGCTCACCGAGCCATTGGGGCCGCGCGGCGGCCAGTAACAGCAACAGCCAGACGACGATAAACGGCGTCTGTTGCCGCCACGTGGGCAGGTTCAGCCGGGCGCGGCGTCCGGCCAGGCCTTCCAATTCATCGAGGAAGGCAACCTTGAGCACCGGTTCGCCGCTGTCGGCGGCGGGCAGCAGCCAGCGCGCCAGCCAGGGTAGCGGAAAAAGGGCGAAGACCCACGGCCATGCCAGCTCAAACATGTTTGCGGATCCAGATCTCAACCGCCTGGGTCAGCCCGGCGATTGCTTTGTCATCGAGCTTGCACTCGGGTTTGTAGGCACCTTCGACCAGCACCATCCAACGCGTCAGGCCCGCAGCCGGGCAGCGATTGTCGAGAAATGCCAGCCATTGCCGACCATTGAGGGTGTGGCTATGGCTGCCTGGGTAATGATTGCGGCAGAGCCGTTTGAGCAGCGCATTGATCTGCTGCAACCAGGCACCGGCAGGCGCGCCGTCGTAGGGTTTGGTCAGGCGCGCCAATTCGGCCAGGGCCTCAAGGCGTATTGGGTCAAGCGGCAACTCGGCACGCACGATGGGTTTTTTCCCCGGCCGCCAGTGACGCAGGCGCCAGACGCCCCAGCCGAGCAGCGGCAGGAGCAGGAGCAAGGCCCACCAGCCAGGTGCGGGTGGCCACAGACCAATCGGCTCCGGCGCGATCAAGGGCTGCAACTGTTCCAGGCCGTTCATCGTTTTTGCCCTGGACGTTGCGGATTGAGGTACTCGCGCAGTTGCTCGATCATTTCACTCTGGGTGCTCAAGGGCATGAGTACCACCCTCAGCTTCTGTGCCAGCAGCTCCCAGCGCTCGATGCGCGCCTCGCCCTGGCTGCGGTAGCTCTGGCGCAGGTTGGCGTCGAGGGTGTCCAGCTCCAGTTGCGCCCCCCGTTGGGCGAAGCGCAACAAACCGGCTGCCGGCAGGGCATGATCCAGTGGATCGGAAAGCGGCAACAGCAGCAGGTCGCAATGGCGTGAGAGCAGGCTCAGTTGTTGTTCGACACTGGTGCTCAGCGCCCGCTCGTCACAGATGACGATGGCCAGGCTGCCGGGGCGCAGAACCTCCCGCGCGCGGCGCAAGGCCATGCCCAGGGTATCGCCTTGCGGTTGCGCTTCGGTGTGCAACGCCTGGTTGGCGCGGGCCAGTCGGTTGAGCAACTGCAGCAGGCTTTGCTTGCTGCGCCGCGGCTTGATCTCGTAATAGGCGTTGTCGCCGAACACCAGGCCACCGATACGATCATTGTGGCCCAGCGCCGCCCAGCCAATCAGTGCCGCAGCCTGGGCGGCAAGTACCGACTTGAACATCAGGCCGGAGCCGAAGAACAGCCGCTGGCTCTGCTCCACCAGGATGTAGATGGGGCGCTCGCGCTCTTCGTGGAACAGTTTGGTGTGCGGCTCCTGGGTGCGTGCCGTCACTCGCCAATCGATATTGCGCACATCGTCTCCGGCTTGATAGACCCGCACCTGATCGAAGTCCACGCCACGTCCGCGCAGCTTCGAATGGTGCAAGCCGATCAGCGGGCTGCGTTGGCCGGGGGCGGCAAACAGCTGCACCTCGCGCACGCGATGCCGCATTTCGATCAGTTCTGAAAGACCGATGCGAATCCCTGGGGCCGCCAGCAGTTGAGAGGGCATGGGATCAGGCCACGGCAACGACGTCGAGGATGCGCTGGATCACCCGGTCCTGGTCAATACCGGCGGCTTCGGCTTCAAAGGAGAGAATGATGCGGTGGCGCAGTACGTCGAACAGTACCGCCTGAATGTCTTCGGGGCTGACAAAGTCTCGGCCCGCCAACCAGGCGTGAGCCCGTGCGCAACGGTCCAGAGCGATGGAGCCACGAGGGCTGGCGCCATAGGCGATCCAGTCGGCCATCTCGGTGTCGAATTTGGCTGGAGTGCGGGTGGCCATGACCAGTTGTACCAGGTATTCCTCCACCGCATCGGCCATGTACAGGCCGAGGATTTCCTTGCGTGCGGCAAAAATGGCCTGCTGACTGACGCGACGTTCCGGCTTGGTTTCGCCGTTGAGGGCTTCGCCACGAGCCTGTTGAAGAATGCGTCGCTCGACGGCGGCATCCGGGAAACCGATTTTCACGTGCATCAGGAATCGGTCGAGCTGTGCTTCAGGCAGCGGGTAAGTGCCTTCCTGTTCGATCGGGTTCTGGGTGGCCATCACCAGGAACAGGGGTGAGAGCTCATAGGTGCTGCGCCCGACGCTGACCTGACGCTCGGCCATGGCTTCAAGCAAGGCCGACTGTACCTTGGCCGGTGCCCGGTTGATTTCATCGGCCAACACCAGGTTGTGAAAGATGGGGCCTTGCTGGAAGACAAAACTGCCGGTTTCCGGACGGTAGATCTCGGTGCCGGTAATGTCGGCCGGCAGCAGGTCCGGGGTGAACTGGATCCGGTGGAACTCGGCTTCGATGCCCTCGGCGAGTTCCTTGATCGCCTTGGTCTTGGCCAGGCCCGGCGCGCCTTCCACCAGCATATGGCCATCGGCAAGGAGCACGATCAGCAAGCGCTCGACCAGTTTTTCCTGGCCAAGAATCTGGGTTGAAAGAAAGGTGCGCAGCGCGATCAGCGCTTCACGATGTTCCATCGTCGAGGGTTCCTGGATAAAGAGCCGAGGTGCAGTCTGAAAAAGCCGTCGGCAGGGGTTGATACTTTAATCTATCCAGGGGCCCGGCGACTAACCTCCTTACAGTTCGCTGACGTAGGTGCCGGTGCCCTTGAGGATGTTCTGCAGGGTTTCTTCGACTTCAGCCAGGTCGCTGTCCGGCGTGCTGTGAGTGATTTCCAGGTGATCGTCACCGCCCAGTGCATCCGCGTCGCCAGGCGCAACCTCGATCAACAGGCGTTTCGGGCCGAGGGTGATCTTCAGGCCGTCGAGGGTCGAAGGCTCGTCATCGAGGGTGATTTCCACCTCGTCTTCGTCCGGGTAACGGGTCATCAGGAACATTTCGCCCTTGTCACTGATGCAACACAGCGTCGCCATGTTGTCTTCTTCGTCGTCGCACGGGGTGGCCATCAATTGGGCGGTGGTCAGTTGCATGGAAGGCTCGATCAATAAGGTGAGGCATGATTCTGCCAGTGTTCAGCTGGCGGATAAACGTCAGCCTGCACGTCAATGACCGAATATGTCGCAGCGGCGCAAGCAGGCGCCTCCCAGGCCTCGTTAAGCTGCGTTGTCGATGGTCACCCGTAAAGACACAGCCTAGCTCTGGAGCGGCAGTCGTTTTTGCAGATGCTCATCCGTTGAATTGGTGAATGTGACCAATGGTTTTACCGTCTTCCTGCTCAGGGTTGGCTATCGTTGACCCGTATCAGGCGCACGCGCACGACGCTTCTCTCAATAATAAAGCCCAAGCGGAGTACCACAGATGGCGTTCTTCACCGCAGCCAGCAAAGCCGACTTCCAGCATCAACTGCAAGCGGCCCTGGCGCAGCACATCAGCGAACAGGCACTGCCACAAGTGGCGCTGTTCGCCGAGCAATTCTTCGGCATCATCTCTCTGGACGAACTGACCCAGCGTCGCCTTTCCGACCTGGCGGGCTGCACCCTTTCAGCCTGGCGCATGCTGGAGCGTTTCGATCACGCCCAGCCGCAGGTTCGTGTCTACAACCCCGACTACGAACGTCATGGCTGGCAGTCCACGCATACCGCCGTCGAAGTGCTGCACCATGATCTGCCGTTTCTGGTCGACTCGGTACGCACCGAGTTGAACCGGCGCGGCTACAGCATCCACACGCTGCAGACCACGGTATTGAGTGTCCGCCGCGGCGCCAAGGGCGAACTGCTGGACATTCTGCCCAAGGGCACCCAGGCAGAGGGCGTTCTGCAAGAATCGCTGATGTACCTGGAGATTGATCGCTGCGCCAACGCCGCCGAGCTGAACCTGCTGACCCGCGAGTTGGAGCAGGTGCTGGCTGAAGTACGGGTTGCCGTTGCCGATTTCGAGCCGATGAAAGCCAAGGTCCGAGAAATGCTCGCGCTGGTCGAGCAGACCGCCTATGCCCCGGCCGAGGCTGAAAAGGCCGAGGTCAAGGGTTTCCTCGAGTGGCTGGTGGGTAACCACTTCACCTTCCTTGGCTACGAGGAGTTCGTGGTCGGTAATGATGCCCAAGGCGCTCATCTGCAGTACGACGAGCAGTCCTTCCTGGGCCTGGCCCGCTTGCTGCGCACCGGCCTGACCGTCGATGAATTGCGCATTGAAGACTATGCGGTCAACTACCTCAGGGAACCGTTGCTGCTGTCCTTTGCCAAGGCGGCACATCCGAGCCGGGTACACCGTCCGGCCTACCCGGATTACGTGTCTATTCGCCAGATGGACGCTGACGGCAAGGTGATCAAGGAATGCCGCTTCATGGGCCTCTACACCTCGACGGTGTACGGGGAAAGCGTGCGGGCAATTCCTTATATTCGTGGCAAGGTCGCCGAAATCGAGCGTCGTTCGCTCTTCGACCCCAAGGCGCACCTGGGCAAGGAACTGGCGCAGGTGCTGGAAGTACTGCCCCGCGACGACCTGTTCCAGACGCCAGTCGACGAGTTGTTCACTACCGTCATGTCGATTGTGCAGATCCAGGAACGCAACAAGATCCGCGTCTTCCTGCGCAAGGATCCTTACGGCCGCTTCTGCTACTGCCTGGCCTATGTGCCGCGTGACATCTACTCCACCGAGGTGCGGCAGAAGATCCAGCAGGTCCTGATGGATCGCCTGAGAGCCACCGATTGCGAGTTCTGGACCTTCTTCTCCGAGTCTGTGCTGGCGCGTGTGCAGCTGATTTTGCGGGTTGACCCGAAGAACCGCATCGAAATCGATCCGCAGCAACTGGAAAACGAAGTCATTCAGGCCTGCCGTTCGTGGCAGGACGACTACGTCAGCCTGACCGTAGAAAGCTTTGGTGAAGCTCAGGGTACCAATGTCCTGGCGGACTTCCCGAAAGGCTTCCCGGCCGGTTACCGCGAGCGCTTTGCCGCCCATTCGGCAGTGGTCGACATGCAGCACCTGCTGGCGCTGTCCGAGCACAAGCCGCTGGTAATGAGTTTCTATCAGCCGTTGACCCAGACCGGTAAGCATCAACTGTTTTGCAAGCTGTACCACGCCGATACGCCGTTGGCGCTGTCTGACGTGCTGCCGATCCTGGAAAACCTTGGCCTGCGCGTACTGGGCGAGTTCCCGTATCGCCTGCGTCATGCCAATGGTCGCGAATTCTGGATCCATGACTTCGCCTTCACCTACAGCGAAGGCCTGAACCTGGACATCCAGCAACTCAACGACACCTTGCAGGATGCCTTTGTCCATATCGTCAATGGCGATGCGGAGAACGATGCGTTCAACCGCCTGGTACTGACTGCCGGCCTGCCATGGCGCGATGTTGCGCTGCTGCGAGCCTATGCCCGCTACCTCAAGCAGATTCGCCTGGGCTTCGATCTGGGCTACATCGCCAGCACCTTGAACAACCACACTGATATTGCCCGCGAGCTGGTGCGACTGTTCAAGACCCGCTTCTACCTGGCGCGCAAACTCACTGTTGAAGACCTGGACGACAAGCAGCAGCGGTTGGAGCAGGCGATCCTCAGTGCCCTGGACGACGTTCAGGTGCTCAACGAAGACCGCATCCTGCGACGCTACCTGGACCTGATCAAGGCCACCCTGCGGACCAACTTCTACCAGCCTGATGCCAATGGCCATAACAAGTCCTACTTCAGCTTCAAGTTCAATCCGAAGCTGATCCCGGAACTGCCAAAACCAGTGCCGAAGTTCGAGATATTCGTCTATTCGCCACGGGTCGAGGGTGTACACCTGCGTTTCGGCAACGTAGCGCGCGGTGGCCTGCGCTGGTCCGACCGTGAGGAAGACTTCCGTACTGAAGTGCTGGGCCTGGTGAAGGCGCAACAGGTGAAGAACTCGGTGATTGTCCCGGTCGGTGCCAAGGGTGGTTTCCTCCCGCGTCGCCTGCCGCTGGGCGGCAGCCGTGATGATATTCAGGCTGAAGGTATCGCCTGCTACCGCATCTTCATCTCTGGCCTGTTGGACATTACCGACAACCTCAAGGACGGCGCCCTGGTGCCGCCGGCCAATGTGGTGCGCCACGACGACGATGACCCGTACCTGGTGGTCGCGGCCGACAAGGGCACCGCGACCTTCTCCGACATCGCCAACGGCATTGCCATCGACTACGGCTTCTGGCTCGGCGATGCCTTCGCTTCGGGCGGCTCGGCCGGTTACGACCACAAGAAGATGGGCATCACGGCCCGCGGCGCCTGGGTTGGTGTGCAGCGGCATTTCCGCGAGCGCGGTATCAACGTTCAGGAAGACCCGATCAGTGTGATCGGCATTGGCGACATGGCCGGCGACGTCTTCGGTAACGGCTTGCTGATGTCCGACAAGCTGCAACTGGTCGCGGCATTCAACCACCTGCACATTTTTATCGATCCGAACCCGGAGCCCGCCAGCAGCTTCGCCGAACGCAAGCGGTTGTTCGACTTGCCGCGTTCAGCCTGGAGCGACTACGACACCAGCATCATGTCCGAAGGCGGCGGGATCTTCCCGCGCAGCGCCAAAAGCATCGCGATTACCCCGCAGATGAAAGCGCGCTTTGCCATCGAAGCAGACAAGCTGACCCCGACCGAGCTGCTCAATGCGTTGCTCAAGGCGCCGGTTGACTTGCTGTGGAACGGCGGTATTGGCACTTACGTCAAATCGAGTGAAGAGAGCCACGCCGATGTGGGCGACAAGGCCAACGACGCCCTGCGCGTCGACGGTAACGAGTTGCGCTGCAAAGTGGTGGGTGAGGGCGGCAACCTCGGCATGACCCAGCTTGGCCGTGTCGAGTTCGGCCTGAACGGCGGTGCAACCAACACCGACTTCATCGATAACGCCGGTGGCGTGGACTGCTCTGACCACGAGGTCAATATCAAGATCCTGCTCAACGAAGTGGTGCAGGCTGGCGACATGACCGAGAAGCAGCGCAACCAGCTGCTGGGCAGCATGACCGAGGAAGTCTCCGCGCTGGTGCTGGGCAACAACTACAAGCAGACCCAAGCGTTGTCGCTGGCTGCACGCCGTGCCAAGGAGCGCATTGCTGAGTACAAGCGCCTGATGGCTGACCTGGAAAGCCGTGGCAAGCTGGACCGCGCCATCGAGTTCCTGCCGAGCGAAGAGCAACTGGCTGAGCGTCTGGCGGCAAACCAGGGCCTGACCCGCGCTGAATTGTCGGTACTGATCTCCTACAGCAAGATCGACCTCAAGGAAGCGCTGCTCAAGTCGCTGGTACCGGACGACGACTACCTGACCCGTGACATGGAGACGGCGTTCCCGCCGTCGTTGGTCAACAAGTTCGCCGAGGCCATGCGTCGCCATCGCCTGAAACGCGAGATCGTCAGTACCCAGATCGCCAACGACCTTGTCAACAACATGGGCATCACCTTCGTCCAGCGGCTCAAGGAGTCCACGGGCATGAGCCCGGCGAACGTTGCCGGCGCCTATGTCATCGTGCGCGACATCTTCCATCTGCCGCACTGGTTCCGCCAGATCGAGGCACTGGACTATCAGGTTTCGGCCGAGGTGCAGTTGACCCTGATGGACGAGCTGATGCGTCTTGGGCGTCGGGCTACTCGCTGGTTCCTGCGTAGCCGTCGTAACGAACAGGATGCCGGGCGCGACGCGGCGCACTTCGGGCCGAAAATCGCTGCGCTGGGCCTGAAACTGGACGAGCTGCTGGAAGGTCCGACCCGTGAACGCTGGCAGGCCCGCTACCAGGGCTTCGTCGAAGCCGGTGTGCCGGAGTTGCTGGCGCGAATGGTTGCTGGTACGACGCACCTGTACACACTGTTGCCGATCATCGAAGCGTCCGACGTAACCGGGCAAGACCCGGCCGAAGTGGCCAAGGCCTTCTTCGCCGTGGGCAGCGCCCTGGACCTGACCTGGTACCTGCAGGAAATCAGCAACCTGCCGGTGGAAAACAACTGGCAGGCCCTGGCACGCGAAGCGTTCCGTGACGACATCGACCTGCAGCAGCGGGCAATTACCATCTCGGTATTGCAGATGGTCGATGCACCGCAGGACATGGACGCCCGCGTGGCATTGTGGATGGGGCAGCATGCGGTGATGGTGCAGCGCTGGCGCGTCATGCTTGATGAGTTGCGTGCGGCGACGGGGACGGACTACGCGATGTATGCCGTGGCCAACCGTGAACTGGTGGATCTGGCATTGAGCGGGCAGTCGACGCTCTGATGCCGGGGTAACAGAACCCGGCTGCTGACAAACCCCCGCTTTTTAGCGGGGGTTTGTTTTTAGGCTAACGATGCAGGCATCCCAGAGGCCGCGCTAGCTGTGGGAGCGGGTCTTGCCCGCGATACAGGCGCCGCGCACTCACGGGCACCGCGTTGAGGCCATCGCAGGCAAGCCTGCTCCAACAGAGTCCGCGCTAGCTGTGGGAGCGGGTCTTGCCCGCGATACAGACGCCGCGCACTCACAGGCACCGCGTTGAGGCCATCGCAGGCAAGCCTGCTCCAACAGAGTCCGCGCTAGCTGTGGGAGCGGGCCTTGCCCGCGATACAGGCGCCGCGCACTCACGGGCACCGCGTTGAGGCCATCGCAGGCAAGCCTGCTCCAACAGAGTCCGCGCTAGCTGTGGGAGCGGGTCTTGCCCGCGATGCAGGCGCCGCGATCTCACGGGCAC
>NZ_PJQQ01000030.1:0-65315 GCF_002858665.1 Pseudomonas sp. FFUP_PS_473 | reverse complement strand
AATAATTGCCGGCGCACCATCCACAGATTCGACAGGGCAAACAGCGTGGTCAGTTGCGCCGTGTTCTTGGCCAAGCCACGGAAGCGGGTTTTCACATACCCGAATTGACGTTTGATCACTCGGAATGGATGTTCGACCTTCGCTCGCGCCTGCGCTTTGACCTTCTCGATCTTGCGTCTGGCTTTGTAGAGCACGCTGCGTTTGCTCAAGTGCTTGTAGGTGCTACGACGAGCCGCAATCTGCCAGATCACCGGCCGCCCTTCATGCTCTGGCCGCTTCTCCACGCCGGTATAACCCGCGTCGGCACAGACGACATTTTCATCGCCATGCAACAGGTGAGCGACCTCCGTTACATCGGCCACATTCGCCGCTGTGCCGTGGACGTGGTGCACCAGGCCCGACTCGGTATCGGCACCGATATGCGCCTTCATGCCAAAGAAATACTGATTCCCCTTCTTCGTCTGATGCATTTCAGGATCGCGTTTGCCTTCCTTGTTCTTGGTCGAACTGGGCGCGTGGATGATTGTGGCGTCGACAATAGTGCCCTGGCGCAACGACAGGCCCTTGTCTCGCAGGTAATTGTTGATGGTTTCCAGAATGCCCGCCGCCAACTGATGCTTCTCCAGCAGGTGCCGGAAATTCATGATCGTCGTGTCTTCGGGGATAGGAGCGCTGAGCGTCAGCCGAGCAAACTGGCGCATCGAAGTGATCTCGTACAGCGCCTCTTCCATGGCAGGGTCGCTCAACGAGAACCAGTTCTGCAGCAGGTGAACACGCAGCATGGTTTCCAGTGGGTACGGCTTGCGACCACCGCCGGCCTTTGGGTAATGCGGCTCGATCAATGCCACCAAACCGCTCCACGGCACCACCTGTTCCATCTCGGCCAGGAAACGCTCGCGACGGGTTTGCTTGCGCTTACCGGCGTACTCGAAATCGGAAAAGCTCATCTGACTCATGGAATGGCGGGCTTGCAGAGGGCAGTTGGACGGAGGGCTATTTCAGCACAGGTCAGATGGCCTGTGCTGACTTGATCGGAGAATCCTTAGTGAGGCAGCTGACCGCTTCGAGTTTACCTCGCCATACCTCAACATCAAATCACTGAAAGTCCCCAAGACAGACGTGGAGCCCTTCACTCTGGATGAAGTGCTGCAGATCCTCAGCACAGTGCGTGACGATTTCCGCAACTACTACACGGTGCGTTTCTTCACCGGCATGCGCACAGCCGAAGTTGATGGTTTGCAGTGGAAGTACGTCGACTTTCAGCGTCGGCAGATTCTGATCCGTGAAACCTGGGTGGGCGGCAAGCTCGACTACACCAAGAACGACGGCTCACAGCGTGAAATCGACATGTCCGAGCCGGTTTACCAGGCCCTCATCGGCCAGCGGGAGAAAACCGGCAGCGGCCAGTTCGTCTTCTGCACCCGCGAAGGTACGCCGCACGCATACCGCAACATCAACGACCGGGTTTGGTACCCGCTGCTGCGACACCTGGGTTTGCGCAGGCGGCGTCCCTACCAAACCCGCCATACAGCCGCGACCCTCTGGCTGGCGGCTGGTGAAAACCCGGAGTGGATCGCCCGGCAGATGGGACACACCACCACCGAGATGCTGTTCCGTGTCTATTCGCGCTATGTCCCCAACCTGACGCGGCGTGATGGCAGTGCCTTCGACAACCTGATCAAAGCCAATCTCAAGGCCTGAGGAGTTCCACCATGAAACTGATCAAACGTGACAACGTGACCCCTCTGCATCCATCAATGGAGGCTCGCGAGCATAAGTACCTCAAGCATCTGGCTTCAGCCATGAGTCACTACCTCGAGAACCCCCATGGCACTGAGCTTGTTTGCATCCTGGGCTCTGGCTACGAGAAGGATAACCGGCATGCCCTCGAAACCTGGGTCGCCTATCACCGCAACGAAGTTTTCGAAAAACGCCTGGAGGGGCGTAGCTCGCTGGATTACCTGATCGAGAAGCTTGAAAGCCTGTTGGCTAACTAAGTTCACAAGGGGCCGAAAGGCCCCTTCATCGTTCTACCCCGGCAGCAGCTCATACCAATATTTGCTGGGAGCAAAAGCCGTGCTGTTGCTACAGCTCAACTTGAACATCCAGTCAGGCAGTTAAAGACCCGGGTTGAAGGATTGGTTTACTATCCGGACGTGAGCCAGAGCACATTTTCTCCTGCCCGCTGATGGGCAAGAGGGAGGCCGGGAGAACAGGGACAGTGGTAAACAAGCAACGCGTATTGGCCAGTTGGGTTGGCGGGAATGATCTCAAAGCAGTCGCAGGCGCTGAGGCAGGCCCGATCCTGGCGACCCTGAACACGGTTTCCGTTGATAGCGTCGAGCTTCTTTGCTCATACCCCGCCGAGCGCGTTGAGCCATACCTGACCTGGCTACGCCAGCAGGTCGATTTACCCATCACCGCGCATTACGTGTCCTTGTCTTCCCCCGTTCATTTCGGCGAGATCTACCAGGCCGCCAGTCAGCATTTAAAGCGCCTGAGTACTTCCGCAAATCAACTCTCCATTCTGCTCAGCCCCGGTACGCCGGCCATGCAAGCGGTGTGGATTCTGCTGAGCAAAACGCGCTATCCGGCGACCTTCTTCCAGTCCTCCCTTGAACAAGGCGTGCAGCAGGTTGAGGTGCCGTTTGAGATCGCCGCCGAGTATGTGCCAGCCGCCACTGCCATCAGCACCGACAAGCTGGTTCAGCTCGCCGGGCTGGATGCGCCTGTGGATGCAGCCTTCGACAGCATCGTGACGCAGAGCGAGCGCATGCTGACACTCAAGGCGCAGGCACAAATACTGGCGGCCAAGCAGGTGCCGGTACTGATTTACGGCGAAACCGGTACCGGCAAAGAGTTGTTTGCCCGCGCCATTCACAATGCCGGCCCACGTTCTGCTGCGCCCTTTGTGGCGGTGAACTGCGGTGCCATTGTGCCGGAGCTGATCGACTCCACCCTGTTTGGCCACAAGAAGGGCGCATTCACCGGCGCGATTGCAGATCGCCCAGGGGTGTTCCAGCAGGCCCACGGCGGCACGCTATTTCTGGATGAGTTCGGCGAGCTGACACCAGATGTTCAGGTCCGACTGCTGCGCGTATTGCAGGAAGGCACCTTCACCCCGGTAGGTTCCAATCAGGAGCTCAAGGTCGACGTACGGCTGATCACCGCCACTCACCGCAACCTGATGCAGGAAGTCGCTCACGGGCGCTTCCGTGAAGACCTGTTCTATCGCATCGCCGTGGGCGTACTGCACCTGCCGCCGCTTAGAGAGCGCGAAGGGGATCTGCTGTTGCTGTCCGAAGCGCTGCTAGCAGGTATTGCCAACCAGGACACCAGTCTCGGTGATAAGAAAATTTCCGCAGAAGCAAAAAATCTTATCCTTCAGCATCCCTGGCGTGGCAACGTTCGTGAGCTGCAATCCACCTTGTTGCGCGCAGCGCTCTGGTGTCAGGGTGATTTGATTACTGCCCACGATATCGAGCAGGCACTGTTCAAGCTGCCGCAAGCGCAGGCTGATGTATTGGCCATGGATGTTACCCAAGGTATTGATCTACAACAGGTAATTGCTGAGGTGGCAGGGCATTATCTGCGCAAGGCGCTGACGCTTACCGGCAACAACAAAACCCGGGCAGCCAGCTTGCTAGGTCTGAAAAGCCAGCAAACGCTGAGCAATTGGATGGACAAATACGGCATCGAATAAAACTGGCACGGTCCTCGCTATAGGACCGATATGGACAGAATCGCCTTTATGAAATCAGTCAATTTCGAGTTCCTCCGCCCCGGCAACGAGCTGCTGGCCAACCTCGCCGGTCTTGCCGAGGCTGTACTGCACATCGATCCGGGCAGCGCGCTCACCCGTCTGCGCAGCTTTGCCGAAGAGCTGACCAAAGCCATCTATAAGGAAGAACTGCTGCCGCGTATGCCGCAGTCGAGCTTCTACGACCTGGTGAAAAACCCGGTGTTTGTTGATTGCGTCAGCAAGCCGCTGGTGCACCAGATCAACTTCCTGCGCATCCAGGGCAACGACACCGCCCACGGTGCCGAGGGCGATTTGCGCAATGCCCAACTGGCTCTGAAAACGGCCTACCAACTGGCCATGTACATGGCCATCAAGTATTACGGCACCGCGCAGGCTTCGATCCCCGCATTTGCCGAGGTCAAAGACCCAACGGCAATGCTGGCCAGCCTGCAGAAAACCGTCTCCAGCTATGAGAAGGAACTCAACCAGCAGCAGGAAGCGCTGCAGAGCGTGATGGACAAGCTGGAGCAGGAGCGCACCCGCCACCTCGACAAGGTCGACCCGCCTGCCAAGCCTGACCAGCAAAAGCGTCAGCAGCAGAGCCAGCAGGTGGCCGACAGCCTGCAGTGGAACGAAGCCAAAACCCGCGCATTGCTGATCGACGCCATGCTCCTGCAAGCCGGTTGGGATGTCAGCAATCCCGCGCAGGTTGGCCAGGAAGTCGAAGTCGACTTCCCCGGCAACGTTTCCGGCAAGGGCCGTGCGGACTACGTGCTATGGGGCGACAACGGTCAGCCCCTGGCCGTGATCGAGGCCAAGAAATCCGGCAATGTCAGTCTGCAAGCCGGGCGCGAACAGGCGCGCATGTACGCCGACGGTTTCGAGCGCATGGGCATGCAGCGCCCGGTGATTTTCTACAGCAACGGCTACGAGACCTTTATCTGGGACGACAAGCAGTACAACACCTATCGCCCGGTGTACGGCATCTACAGCAAGGACAGCCTGGAATACCTCGCCTATCAGCGCCAGTATCGCGTCCCCACGCTGGAGAAACACAACCCAGAGCTGAGCATTGCCGACCGGCCTTACCAGATCGAAGCGATCAAAACCGTCGCCGCGCACTTCCAGCAGCAGCGCCGCAAAGCCCTGATCATCCAGGCCACCGGCACTGGCAAAACCCGCGTGGCCATTGCCCTGGCTGAATTGCTGCTGCGCACTGGCTGGGCCAAGCGCGTGCTGTTCCTCTGCGACCGCAAAGAGCTGCGCGTGCAGGCCGATGACGCTTTCAAGCAAAACCTGCCCAGCGAGCCGCGCTGTGTGATCGGCGAAACCGGCAAGGTCGACCAGACCGCGCGCATCTACATCGCCACCTACCCGGGCATGATGAACCGCTTCGCCCAGCTTGATGTGGGCTTCTTCGACCTGATCATCGCCGACGAAAGCCACCGCAGCATCTACAACAAGTACCGCGACCTGTTCGACTACTTCGACGCGCTGCAGGTCGGCCTCACCGCCACGCCGGTGAAGTTCATCAGCCGCAACACCTTCGATATTTTCGACTGCGAAACCACCGATCCGACTTTCGAGTTCGGCCTCGATGCTGCCATCAATAATGAGCCGCCTTATCTGGTGCCATTCCGCGTGAAGGACCTCACCACGGACTTCCTACGCGACGGCATCCACTACAACGACCTCAGCGACGAGCAGAAGCGCCAGCTCGAAGAGGACCTCGGCGAGGAGGAGGCCAAGCGCACCACCATCGCCGGCAAGGACATCGGCCGCAAAATCTTCAGCGAAGACACCGACCGCATCATCCTGGAAAACCTGATCAACAACGGCATCAAGGATGAGACCGGCTCACTGGTCGGCAAAACCATCGTCTTCGCCCAGCGTCAGGACCACGCCGAGCACCTGGAAAAGCTCTTCTGCAAGCTCTACCCGCAGTACGGCACCAAGGTCTGCAAGGTCATCCACAATGCAATCCCGCATGTGGACACCCTGATCAAGGAATTCAAAAAACCGGATAACGATTTCCGCATCGCCATCTCGGTCGACATGCTCGACACCGGTATCGATGTACCGGAAGTGGTCAACCTGGTGTTCGCCAAGCCGGTCAAATCCTGGGTCAAGTTCTGGCAGATGATCGGCCGTGGCACTCGCCTGCGCCCAAACCTGTTTGGCCCCGGTAAACACAAAACCGAGTTTCTGATTTTCGACCACTACGGCAACTTCGATTTCTTCGAGCAGGAGTATCAGGAGCCGGAAGACACCGGCAGCAAATCCCTGCTGCAAACCACCTTCGAAGCCCGCCTGGCGCTGGCCCAGGCCGCCCTGCGTCACAACCATGCCGCTGCCTTCGATGCCGCCATTGCCCTGCTGCGTGCCGACATCAACGACTTGCCTGACACCAGCGTGGCGGTAAAGCGTGAGCTGCGCGCCGTGCACCAGTTGCAACAAACCCAGCAGCTGCAACAGTTCGATGGCAAAACCCAGCACCTGCTGGCCAACACCATTGCCCCGTTGATGTCGGCCCGCGTGCTGCGCGACAAACACGCCACTGCGCTGGATAAGCTGATCGCCGGTATTCAGTGCTGCCTGGTCGAGCAGGCCACCTGCTTCGAGGACGGAAAAATTGCCCTGCTGGCCGAGTTGGACAAGCTCGCCGTGAATATCCAGGCCGTCCGCCAGAAGGATGCCCTGATCGCCGAAGTACGCAGCGCCGACTTCTGGCTGCAGCCGAGCATCGACAAGCTGGAAAACGCCCGCCAGGAACTGCGCGGCATCATGAAATATCGTCAGACCGGCACCGGGCCGGGTGATGGCATAGGAACCACCAAAACCAAGGATGGCAACCTGCTGGGCGACGAGCGCGCGGTGTACATCACTGGCGCCAGCGAGGCCATGATCTACCGCCGCCGCCTCAAGGACATCCTTGCCGGCATGCTCGCCGCCAACCCGACCCTGCAGAAAATCCACAAGGGCGAGCCTATTGCCGAGAGCGAGTTGAAGACGCTGACCTCGACCATCCTCACCAGCCACCCCGGCGTCAGCCTGGAGGTGCTCAACGAGTTCTACGGTCGCACAGCCGATCAACTGCACCTCACCGTACGCGAGATTATTGGCCTGGATGCACACGCCATCGAGGCGCATTTCACCAGCTTCCTCCATGCCCATCCCAGCCTCACCGCCCAGCAGGTGCGCTTTATGAACCTGCTGAAAAACTACATCGCCCAGCACGGCAGCATCGTGATTGAAACCCTCTACGACGCGCCGTTTTCCAGCATCTCCCACGAGGGTATCGACGGTGTTTTCGCCCCCGCCGATGTCACCGAGCTGGTGGCCGTGCTCAAACCCTTTTTGAAGAACCCCGACCAGCCCGGCACACCCGCCTGATGGCCGCTCAACCTACAGATCGAGACCACTGAATGCTCACCGGCAAAATCCGCAACGATATCGACAAGCTCTGGGAAAAGTTCTGGACTGGCGGCATCACCAACCCGCTGACCGTGATCGAACAGATCAGCTACCTGATGTTCGCCCGCATGCTTGACATGCAGGAAGACGTCGCCGAGCGCAAAGCCAATCGCACCGGCAAGGCCTTCGACCGCCTGTTCCCCAATACCCCGGAAGGCCAACTGCTGCGCTGGAAGAACTTCCGCAACATGAGCGGCAAGGAGCTGCACAGCCACCTCAAGCAGAAGGTTTATCCGTTCTTCGCCCAACTCGGCAGCGCCGAGGGCGAGGGTGGCGAGCGTGAAGGCCTCGGCCATATCAGCGAATACATGCAGGACGCCGATCTGGAGATCAAGAACGAGTCCGTCCTCACCTCCGCCGTGGAGATGGTCAATGACCTTCCGCTGACCCAGAGCGACGTAAAGGGCGATATCTACGAGTACCTGCTGAGCAAGCTCACCACCGCCGGTATCAACGGCCAGTTCCGTACCCCGCGCCACATCATCGATGCCATGATCGAGCTGATCGCCCCGCAGCCGACCGAGGTAATCTGCGACCCGGCCTGCGGCACGGCGGGCTTTCTCGCCCGCACCATGGAGTACCTCAACCGCGTGCATTCCAGCCCGGAAGGCACCTTCACCGACGAAGACGGCAACCTGCATTACTCCGGTGACCTGCTCGAACCCTACCGCCAGCACATCAACAGCCAGATGTTCTGGGGCTTTGACTTCGACACCACCATGCTGCGCGTCTCCAGCATGAACATGATGCTGCACGGCGTGAACGGCGCGAACATCCGCTACCAGGACTCCCTGAGCAAATCCATCAAGGAGCACTACCCGCGTCAGGAGCAGGACTTCTTCGACGTGGTGCTGGCCAACCCGCCGTTCAAAGGCAGCCTGGACGAAACCAACACCAACCCCGACGTGCTCGGCCTGGTGAAAACCAAGAAGACCGAGCTGCTGTTCGTCGCCCATATCCTTCGCTCGCTCAAGCTTGGTGGCCGCGCCGCCGTGATCGTGCCGGACGGCGTGCTGTTCGGCTCCTCCAAGGCTCACCAGCAACTGCGCCAGGAGCTGCTCGACAACAACCAATTGGAAGGCATCGTTAGCCTGCCTAGCGGCGTGTTCAAACCTTATGCCGGTGTCAGTACCGCGATCCTGATTTTCACCAAGGGCGGTACCACCGAACGTGTGTGGTTCTATGACCTGCAGGCCGACGGTTACTCCCTGGACGACAAGCGCACCGAGCTGAAAGGAGAGGGCAGCAACGACCTGCCCGATGCTATAGCCCAGTGGCATAAGTACCGGCAGATGATTGAGGGCAACCTCAGCGCCAGCACCATCAATACCCTGTTCGGCGACAAGCGCAAAAAGGCCTTTGTCGTGCCCGCCGAGGATATTGCTGCCAACAAGTACGACCTCTCCATTAATCGCTACAAGGAAGTGGAGTACCAGCAGGAACAGTACGAGGACCCCAAGGTGATTCTGCAACGGCTCAAAGGGCTGGAGCAGGAGATTCTGGCGGATCTGGATGAGCTGGAGGAGATGCTGTGAGTTATTCAGCGCCAGAGACTTGGGCGAAAGTTTCTCTTGGTGAATTAACCAGTGGAACTCGCCCAATTTGCTACGGGGTTTTGAAGCCGGGAGAGTACACTGACGGCGGTGTGCCTCTGGTGAGAATTACAGATATCTCCGGGAACTATTTTGATGACTCGGATCTGTATTTGATTTCTGAAGATCTTGATCGTGAGTTCTCGCGCAGCAAGCTTGTTGGTGGGGAGATATTGATATCTATCCAAGGCACTATAGGTCGAGTCGCTATATGTCCTGAAAAATACAAGGGCGCAAATGTCTCGCGAACTATTGCGATTATTGAGCCCGATGATCGAGTATGCAAAAAATATCTCTATTGGTTCCTTCGTTATTATGGGGAAAGAGAACTGTTTGACGCCTTCGGTGCAACTAGGGCCAGTCTGAATATTGGGACGCTTAGGGATCTAGAAATTCCCCTCCCACCCCTGCCCGAACAAAAGCGCATCGCCGCCATCCTCGACAAGTCCGACGCCATCCGCCGCAAACGCCAGCAAGCCATCCAGCTCGCCGACGACTTCCTCCGCGCCGTGTTTCTGGACATGTTCGGCGAGCTTGTCACATCTTCTGGCTATGCAAACTCGCAAAAATACAAGCTGTTGGAGTTGGTTGATTACATTGACTACAGAGGTAAGACCCCTGAGAAGTCAGAGTCTGGAATTCCTTTGATAACGGCAAAAAACGTCAAGAGTGGATATGTCGATGATGAGCCGAGAGAGTACATTCCCGAAGAAAACTATGACGCATGGATGACGAGGGGCTTTCCTAGAAAGAACGATGTTCTTTTTACTACTGAAGCGCCGCTCGGAAATGTTGCCTTGCTAGGTGAGTATGAGAAGGTTGCAATTGGTCAGCGTTTGGTAGCTCTGCGATCCAAAGGGAAGGTGACACATGAATACCTCCTGTTCTTGTTGCTGCATCCTTTTATCCAAGACTTAATTTGTGCTCGCTCTTCCGGTAGTACGGTAAAGGGGATTCGCACAAAAGAGCTTTATGCCATTGAACTTCCAGTGCCGGATATGCAAAAGCAAAGAGAGTTTTCAGCTGTTTACTGGAAAAGCAAATCGCTCAGGAGCAATCAAGAGTCCGCACATCAATTGGATGTGTTGAATTTCAGTGCACTGTCTCAAAAAGCCTTTGCTGGTCAGCTGTAGATAAGGAAATCCCCATGCGCCTCAAGTCCGTCAAGCTCACCCATTTCCGCGGCTACCGTAAAACCACCGTCATTCCCATCGACGAAGCCATGACTGGTATCGTCGGCCGCAATGACTATGGCAAATCGACCATCCTCGAAGCCTTGGCGATCTTCTTCGAGAGCGGCGACGTCAAGGCCGACAAGAGCGATATGAACTGCTTCAGCCTGGCTGAGGGCGCCGAGCAGTTCGAGATTGCCTGTGAGTTTGACGGCCTGCCTGAAGCACTGGTGTTGGATGAGAATGCCGAGACTTCCTTGGCGCAGGAATACCTGCTCAACGCCGAGGGTGCGCTGGAAATTGTCAAAACCTTCAAGGGCAACACCGGCAAGCTGGAGCGCACCGCCATCCGTTGTCTGCATCCTGCGGATGAAGCGCTGGCTGGGCTGTTGAGCCTGAAAATGGCCGAACTAAAAAAGCTTGGTGAGCAGCAGTGCGTAGCCGAGCAAGTGGCGGACAAACGCGTTGCATCGCAGTGGCGGCAGGCTATCCGTGCTGCAGCACAGCCCATTGCCTGTAAGGAGACGCTGCTCGACGTCAGCAAAGGGCTTTCGACCGACAGCAAGTCTATCTGGGAAAAGATCGAGTGCCAGCTTCCCACCTTCGCCCTGTTCAAGGCGGATCGTGAAAGCAGTGACGGCGATGCAGAGGCCAAGAATCCGCTGCAGCAGGCGGTCAAGGAAGCTCAGGCTGCATTGCAGGATCAGATCAACGCACTGGAGCAGCAGATTGAGGCCAGCGTGCTGGATGTCGCTACCCGTACCCTCGACAAGTTGCGGGAAATGGCTCCCGAGCTGGCCAACGAGCTGACCCCGCGTTTCAAGGAAAAGCCCAAGTGGAGTTTTAGCTTCACCCTCGATGGTGAGAACGGTATCCCCATCAACAAGCGCGGCAGCGGCGTACGCCGATTGATCCTGCTCAACTTCTTCCGCGCCGAGGCAGAGAAGGCGGTAGTGGGCTCCCAGCGCAATGTGATTTACGCCATCGAAGAGCCGGAAACCTCCCAGCACCCGAACTACCAGATGATGCTGATGAAGGCGCTGCTGGAACTCTCCAACCAGCCCAACCGGCAGATCATCGTCACCACCCACGTCCCTGCGCTAGCTGGCCTGATGCCCATCGACGGCATCCGCTATGTGACCAAGGATGAGAACGGTATCCCCATCGTCAAAATGCCCAATGACGATGTGCTCAAGGAGGCCGCAGAGAGCCTGGGTGTGCTCCCCGAAACGGGTATGGAGCGCGCGAAGGGAATCATCCTGGTGGAAGGCAAGAGCGATATCACCTTCCTGCGTCACACGGCTAGCACCCTCAAGGCGGCAAACGTTATTGACCGCGATCTCGATGATCAGGGACTTATCCCGATTCACGTTGGCGGCTGTGGAAACGTGAAGCATTGGGTCACCCACCGGCTTGCCGACGAAATTGGCCTGCCGTGGTGCGTTTTCCTGGACTCAGATCTTGGTGATCCTTTTCAGCACAAGACTAATCTCAAGCGGAAGCTGGAAGTAGAGGGCCTTGGTCGGCCTTTCTACTCGACTCGTAAGCGCGAAATCGAAAATTACCTGTGCCCAGATTTGATTCTGCAGGAAGCCGGTGTTGCGGTTAACTTTACGAATACCTGCGATGCCAAGCAGATCATTGGTGACGCAGTGGGGATGAAACCAGACGATGTTTCAGATCGATTTTGGCCACTGATGAGTGCCGACAAAATCCTCCTGCGCTCGATGTACCAAGATGGCGACAAACAGCGCTCGGAGCTGAAAGAGCTCGTTGAGAGTTTGCTGGCGTTGGTTCCTTGAATCCCGCGTGGTGTATGGCTCTGCTGAAGCGGTTTGGTCTGCCTGCTCCCAGTGCAGGGGATAAACGGGACAGATTTATTTATTCAGGATTTGAGGCAGTTATATGTCAATCTGGACGGGCTTGAAACGCACTGTCGCTGTGCTGGGTTCGGCTGCGGAGGCCGTTTCGCGAGCGCTTACAGTGCTCAACGACTTTCTGGATGACGTTAATCGCTCATCGGCTGAATTTAACCGTTCACTCAAGGAACGCCTTGAGGCAGGAAGGACTCCTGCTCTGGAAACGCAGGTGAAAGTTCTTGAGGCTCAGATTGCCCATCCGGAGATTTTTTCGGTTTTACCGCGTCAGGTCATGGCCAAGCGTAAGGAGCTTTTGCAGGTTTATGAGGAGCTGGCTGGCCGCCTGACGGGAGAAGCCGCAGATGAGGTTCTGGTGAAAAGGGACAAGCTCCGGGCGGAACTGCGCGAAAAGACTGCAAGGTAGTCTTGGTATTGGATTAGGGTTTCTGAGTTGTCTCTGGGCTCGCCTGTTGTGTAAGGAATATGGATGGTTTCGGATAACTTTGCCCCGCTGAAGTCTCGCTGGCCCGAGCTGTATCAGCATGCCTCGCTGGCAGAACGCTATGTGTTTGCTGACCCGCATACCGCCGTGGTCAAGTTGCGTTGTTTTGCCGAGGTGCTGGTGGGGGTGCTCTACCGGGATTTGCGCCTGCCCTGTGAACCAAGTGATGGCTTTTTCGAGAAGCTCAAGTCCCCGGCCTTTGTGGAGCTGGTTGGCGACATCGTGCTACAGAGGCTGCATGCGCTGCGGATGATCGGCAATAAGGCCGCCCATGGCGGCTTGATCGACTCCAGCGTTGCGCTGGCCCTGATTGGTGATGCGTATCTGATCGGTCAGTGGTTTTACAAAACCTGTGGCGGTGAGTCTGCCGACAGCTATCCGCCTTTCACTGTGCCTGTCGAAGCCAATGAGCAGGGCAGCCCTGCAGAAGACCATGCCGAGCAGTTGGCCATGGCGAAAGACGAGTTGAGCCGCCTTGAGGCTGCAGAGAAAGCGGCGCAGGCAGAAGCTGCGTCACTCAGTCCGGCGCCAGAACAGGCCAGGATTGATGATTTCAAGTGCGCCTCGGCTCAGGTGCAGCGCACCATCGATTTCAACGGCCCGAACACGCGCCGACATATCAGCATTCACGACGCCTTTGCCGGCTATACGCTGACCAGTGGCCAGACGGAGCTGGTCAAACAGATCGAGCGCTTCCTAAGTAGTAGGTCGGAGAGCGTTTTCCTTCTCAAAGGCTACGCGGGCACCGGCAAAACCTTCATCACCAAGGGGCTGACCGAGTATTTCCGGGCCATTGGCCGCAACTACGTGCTCGCCGCACCCACCGGCAAAGCCGCGAAGGTGATCGCCAGCAAAACCCAGTCGCCGGCTTACACCCTGCACAAGACTCTCTATGCGTTCGACGATATGGACGAGTACCGCGATGCAGACACCGAGGGTACCGAGACTTTCAAGTTCTACGCCAAGCTGGCGGTGAACACGCTCTCGGTGGATACGGTGTACATCGTGGATGAGGCGTCCATGGTGGCGGACATCTACCAGGAGGCAGAGTTCTTCCGCTTTGGTTCGGGCTATCTGCTTGCCGACCTGTTCGAGTTCGTTAATCTGGACCATAACGATCACCGCAAGAAGGTGATTTTTATCGGCGACGACGCGCAGCTGCCACCGGTGGGGATGAACTTTTCCCCTGCTTTGGATGCGGAGTATCTGTTGCGCCATCACCGCGTCCGTTGCAGCGAATACGAGCTGTCTGAGGTGGTGCGGCAGAAAGCGCAGAGCGGCATTCTGGCCAACGCTCAGCCCCTGCGACAGTCATTGCAGAGCAAGGTGTTCAACCGCCTGACCATGGACCTCGCCTATCCAGACGTTGAGAAGGTCGAACATCAGGCGCTGTTGCAGCGTTACTTGGACTCCTGCGGTGGCAAGATCAACGGCGAGTCCATCGTCATTGCTCATTCCAACGCTGACGTGGGCGATTACAACCGGCTAATTCGCGAACACTTCTTCCCCGGCTGGGCGCAGGTGCGTCCGGGGGACAAGGTGATGGCTGTTGCCAATAGCAACGCGTACGGGTTCTTTATCTCGAACGGTGACTTCGGCCTGATCCGTGAGGTGCTCGGAGAGGTTGAAGAGCGCAGCGTCAAGCTGAAGCGGAGAAATCCCGAAACCTCAGTGGTCGAGGAAATTGTTGTGCCGCTGCGCTTCAGGGACGTGCTGGCAGGCTTCCGTGATCTTGATGGCTCGCCCCGGTTTTTCCAAGCCAAGATCATGGAAGATCTGCTCTACAGCAAGGAGCCCACGCTTTCGTCAGATGAGAACAAGGCGCTCTACCTCGATTTCTGCATGCGTCACAAGCACTTGCCAAGGCGGACTAAGGCGTTCAAGGATGCCCTGATGGCGGATCCGTATTTCAATGCCTTGAGGCTCAAGTTCGGTTACGCCATCACCTGTCACAAGGCGCAGGGCAGTGAGTGGAACCATGTGTTTGTGAAGTGCAAAAGCCATCAAAGCCAACTGGCGGCGGACTACTTCCGCTGGCTCTACACGGCGATCACGCGCACGGCGCGCCACCTGTATCTGCTCGATCCGCCGAACCATCAGCCGTGGAGTGGTATTCAGATGGTGGCCAATCCGGCGCTGGAGATGCTCGGCGCAGCGCCCAGCATGCTCGCGGCTCCGGCTCCGGCTCCGGCTCCGGCTCCGGCTTCCAGCGTTGCTGCGCCTGCATCTGCAGCGGTTGCCCCTGCGCCGCAATCCGAAACATTTGGCATCCCCGCCAGCGCAACAACGCTGCTCGCGTTGCTGGCCGAGGTGCGCAGGTTGATTGCCGGGCGGGGGATCAGTATCGAGGACGTCCTCCATCACCAGTACCAGGAGGTTTACCTCTTCAGCCGTGAGGCAGAGTCTGCCCGCATAGACATTACCTATAACGGAAGAAGCAAGATTACCGGTGTAGCGGCACCTTACCTCTCCGAGTTGAGCAGCGAGCTGAGTGCTGTGCTGGCCGCGCTCAAGGGCTTGCCGCTTGCAGATGGCGGAACGGCCGGAGTTGCCGAGGCCCATTTCGCCAAGCCGTTCCTCAATGAGCTCCACGCCAAGGTGCTTGGCCTGTGCGCTGACAGTGGTATCACGTTGCAGAAGGTTGTTGAGCTGCAGTGGTGCCAACGCTACAGCTTTGCCCGCGATGGTGCCGTGGCTGTTTATGACATCTGGTACAACGGCAGAGACCAGTTTACGAAATGCCAGCCCGTGGTCGCAGCGTGCTCCCCGGGCACCTTGGCCGCTGAGGTGGGGCAGCTTCTTACGGTAGGTATGCAAGCGTGATTAGCAACAAGGAGGTTTTCGCCAAGCGCAGGGAAGGAGCGATCGACGAGGCCTACAAGATGGCGCTTGAGTTGATGGCTGCGCCGCAGGTAGATGACTGGGACCGCAAGGCATTTGCCTGGTGTCTGGTCGACCTGATCAAGCGAGACGTCAAGGGCGGGGATCTGGAGAACCTGCCGCACTATCGCAGCCAGTTGGAGAGTCTTGCTGTCGATCCTGGTGACGATGTGCTGAGTAAAGGCGTTCGCCATGCGCTATCGCTGTGCAATCCCTTTGGCCAGCAGATCAGCGAGGCCAAGGGGCTGAGTAAGAGCGGGCAGCATGCGCAGGCTGCAGCCATCTACCGCAAGGTATGGATGAACGGTGCTGCCGATCAGGAGATCCAGACCAGTTTCGGCTGGGAGCTTTACCAGCACACCAAGGCGCTGCTGGCCAAGGAGAACTTCAGCGTTGGCGAGGTCAAGCGCAATTTAAGTGACTATCTCAAGCTGGAGATCGAAAAGCCCTCTCCGCTCCACTCTCGCATGCTGCAGTTGGCCGCCAAACTGGCCGGGCAGGACAAGCTGAAAATGCTGGCCTTTTCCCGCCATTGGGATCTCCAGCACCTGCGCGGGGAAGACTATGAGCGTTACCGCGCCGAGGATGGCAGGGAGTATCCGTCACTGGCTGAGAAGGTCATCCAGCTCGCGGGCAAGGAGGCGGCCGCTGCGGATGATGCTGACGGGCAGGAGTACATACTGCCCTTCATTGATAGTGCCATGGGCCGCTTCCCGGACAACGTATTTCTCAAGCTGAACAAGGCCAAGCTGCTGCTGGCGCTGGGCCGGCATGACGAGGCGCTGGCTTTCGGGATTGCGGTGACCAAGGCCAAGTCCAACGATTACTGGGCCTGGGGGCTGCTGGGGGAAATTGTCTCGCAAAAGGATCAGGACGCTGCGCTGGGCTGTTATTGCAAGGCGCTGACCTGCTCGGCAGAGGACAAGTTCACCGGGAAAATCCGCCTGAAAGTCGCCGAGCGCATGCTGGAGGCTAATGACCATGCAGCAGCCAAGCATGAGGTCGAGGCTATTGTTCGAGCCAAGGAGCAGGAGGGCTACAAGATCCCTGAAGAGGTTGCCAGTATAGCGGCGCAGGACTGGTTTGCCGGTGTGCAGGCCAAGGTATCCAACCGTGACTACTACAGGCTGCATGCAAAGGCGGCTGAGGCGCTGCTGTTCAATGACTTGCCCTGGATTGATGCTTGCCTGGGCGAGACCTTTGTCGTGCCGGGTAGAGAGAACAAGCCCAAGCGCAAGGTTTTCCTGAAAACGGGCTCAATCCCCGCGGAGGTGTCGATTCCTGAGTCAAAGGTCGCGCGGATGAGTTTGGCGGCCGGGGATGCCGTCAGGATCAAGGGCGAGTTTGATGAGAAGCAGCGCTTCAACCTGTTTGTGCTGGAGCGCCGGCCTGGCGCTACTGCGTGGGATGTGGCACCCGAGCTTTTAGGGGTTGTGAACCAGGTGAATGAGGACAAACAGGTCATTCGCTACATCGTCAGCCGGGAGATCAATGGTGAGATCCCGATGTCGGTGTTGCCGTGTGCGTTTGCCGAGGGCGATGCCATCGAGGTGCAGCTTGTTCGCTATGTTTCGAAGCGTGGCCCTCAATACCGCGTGCTTTCCGCAAAGGCGAGCGAAAAAGTGCCAGGCGATTTGTTGCGCAAGGACTTCACCGAGGCGGTTCGCGTCTCTAACGGCATGGGATTTACCCCAAGCGAAATATTTATTCCTCCGCCATTGGTGGAGCGCTGCGAGATCGAAGACGGTCAGCAGGTTTCCGGTACGGCGGTACAGGTCTACAACAAAAAGCGTGAAAGCTGGGGATGGAAGGCCGTATCCATTCAGCCGTTGTAGACGGCTACATGTTGGTCGTTCTCTGGCTTTTGAGAGTTCACAAATAATTGCGAAAGAGAATTCTGCAGTCCGGCTTTTTCAAGGCAGCACCCCTGGCCGCCGCCCCAAGCCTGATCATGGGTGCACTTCCACTGTTGGGTTACGCGCCGTGGGGGCGTACCACCGCCTGGAGGGCCTCAAGGCGAACCTGGCTGCTAACTGTCTGCCGGACAATCTGGATGCCTACGCGCCGGATCAGTTCGACGAGTTTCTGCTCGAACGCCGACAGCGGATGGCGCAGAAGATTAAGCAGTATTACTGGGGATTGTGAGGGGTATTTCCCACAGCGTTGTGAATGAGCCCCTGTTCGTGTCGGTAAACAAAATTACCAATAAATAACGGTTTTTACGTATATAACGATCTTTCTCGGCCTTCAAGATTGCATAACATACTGTTTTTAAAAGAAAACATGAGTTGGCACGGAATGCGCTTATAGGGAGATATCCAATTGACTATCAAGGAAGTACACAGTGTCAGAACTCAAAAAATTCCAGGTCCAAACCGCCCGTCCGCTGCCGATCATCGTTCTGGCTGACACCAGTGGCAGCATGTCTGTGGATGGCAAGATCGAGGCGCTGAACAAGGGCCTGAAAGACATGATCAGCAGCTTTGCCGGCGAGAGCCGCCTGCGGGCTGAACTGCAGGTCAGTTTGATCACCTTTGGCAGTCAAGCAGAGGTGAATTTGCCTTTGACTCCGGCTCATCAGTTGCAGGGCTTCACCCCGCTTACTGCTGCGGGGGCGACTCCGCTGGGTGGTGCTCTGGCACTGGCCAGCCAGATGATCGAAGACAAGGACAGCATCCCCTCCCGCGCCTACAAACCGGTAATCGTGCTGGTTTCCGATGGCCACCCTACTGATGACTGGCAGGGTTCCTTTGCTCGTCTGGCCAATGGCGAGCGCTCGTCCAAGGCCACTCGCTTTGCCATGGCCATCGGTGCTGATGCCGATGAGAGCATGCTCGGTGATTTTGCCAATGACCCGGAGGCACCGCTGTTCCGTGCCGAGAATGCTGCGGATATCCACCGTTTTTTCCGCGCTGTGACGATGAGCGTCAGTGCACGTAGCCGCTCGGCGACGCCGAATCAGTCTGCTCCGCTGCAAATCCCGACGGATGATCAGGACTGGGATTTCTGATGCGCTTGTTGGCGAGTGGGGCTTCGGTGAGGGGCCCCGCCCACCAACAGGATGACTCACCTAACCAGGATGCCCTGGCCGTCAGTGGTATACGCGGCGGTTGGTGCGTTGCAGTTGCCGATGGATTGGGCAGTCGCCCCTTGAGCCACTTCGGTTCGCGCAAGGCGGTGCAGTTGTCACGGCACGTGCTTCGGTGCCAGGCGGACATTACTCATGCAGCGGTTACTGACGAGGTTCGCAAGGCCTGGCTGGCCTGTTTTGGCGAGCGTTATCGCCTACATGAAACGACCTGCCTGTGGGCGCGCGTGGATGCCCGTGGCCGGGCTGTTGCCGGGCAGATTGGCGATGGATTGCTGCTGGCAAGAAGCGCTGGCGCTTTCAGGGTGCTGACCGATCAACGCCAGGGCTTCGGTAATCAGACCCTGACCTTGGCCCAGGCGGATGCCCGGAATACTCGCAGCTTCGAGTTTGAGTTGAGCCAGCCGGGTGATGGCGTACTGCTGATGACGGATGGTATCTCGGATGATCTGATTCCATCGCAGCTTGAGTCGTTTTTTGATGCCATTTACCGGCGCCAACTGCGTTGTAGTAGCAAGCGCAGCATGCGCCGCTGGCTGACGGGTGAGCTGCTGGACTGGTCGACGCCACGCCATGGTGACGACAAGAGCATTGCTGGAATTTTCTTAACGGATTGATACAGATGAGCACGAACAAGGTCGCGCCGCAGAAGCAGCGCATGGTGCAGGACAGCAAAGGTTCGGTTTATGAGCTCACGAGTGAGTTGAGCAGTGGTGGACAGGGCGTTGTTTACCGCACCCAGTACCCACAAGCTCTGATCAAGGGGTTTACCAATAAGGATGAGCAGGCGCGCCGTCGTTGGCGTGAGCACATCGAATGGCTGACCCGGCAGGATCTGGCCGATTTGAAGCTGGCTAGACCGCTTGTACTGCTGGCTGAGCCACGCTGCGGTTATGTGATGGAGCTGATGGACGGGCTGGTGCCTTTGCAGGGGCTGCTGGGCAGTTTTGCTAATGCTGAAGAAGAGGCACCTGAAGATTATCTGCGCCAGGGCGGGCTGCGTCGGCGTATTCGTATTCTGGGCCAGATGGCCAGAACACTGAATCAGTTGCACGGGCGCGGCATGCTCTACGGTGATCTGTCGCCGAACAATATCTTTGTCTCGGATGATTCTGCACATGCCGAGACCTGGTTGATTGACTGCGACAACATCAGCCTCGATAGCCACAGTGGCTTGACCCTGCACACCGTGGACTATGGCGCACCGGAAGTGGTGCGTGGTGAGGCGTTGTTGTCCAGCCTCACCGATTGCTGGAGCTTCGCCGTTATTGCCTATCAGTTGCTGACACACAACCACCCGTTCAAGGGTGAGATGGTCAGCGACGGTGAGCCTGAAGTCGAGGATGCCGCGCTGCGAGGTGAGCACCCCTGGATCAACGATAGCGAGGACGACAGTAACGCTTGCTTCGTTAATCTGCCGCTGCAGTTGCTGGAGCACAGCAAGCTACCCCAACTGTTTAGCCGTTGCTTTGAGGGGGGGCGAGCCAGCCCCTATGAGCGCCCGGCTATGGCCGAGTGGCTTGAGGCGCTGGTTGAAGTGGACGAGCGCATCTATTGCTGCCCTGGCTGCGGCAGTACCAGCCTGTTGCCAGTGGACTTGCGGGCAGCGGACGAAGCGGAGTGTTTTTTCTGTGAGGCGCCAGCTGACAGCCGTCTGGTTCTGTTTGAGGAGTTCATTGCCTTGTCTGCCGAGCAGGAAGGGGATGTGGAGACTCCTCAAGAGCTGGTAGCGACGGGGCGCAAGGTCTGGCTGCAGCCGGGAGGGCAGGTTGAGCTCAAGCGCTTGCTGCCGACGTTCAGCTATGACCGTTGGCCGGCTGACCATATCCGTATCGAGTACAGCGACAAGGGCCTGGGGATTTTCCCGCTGCCTGAGAGCCAGTTGCAGTTGCAGCGCGGGGAGAACATTAAACCGTTGCAGCGTTATCAGGGCCTCAAGGAGAGCCTGCGTGGCCAGGATGAGGAACCCTTCCTGATTCATGTAGGTGAGCCTGCGAAGTCAGGGCATAAGGACTCCGGGTTGCCCTCCAGCAAAGTCGTCTGGCAATTCCGGTGGTGATAGCAAATGGAATTTAAAGATTTCCCCATGCTGTCAGCCGATGTGCTGGCGCTTTCTACAGATGAGTCTGTGGATGCCTTGCAGGACGGGCAGGCTATTTTCCTGCAGCGCTATCAAGATGACTGGCTGGCGGTACAGGGAGATGTGCGCATCCGCGTCAATTGTGCCAAGGCCGATGCCGAAATATTTGGCCGTCTGGCCCTGCGTGATCAGACCCGCTGGTTGCTGACCGGTACGAAGAAAAACGAGCTGCTGGTGCAATACTGCGCACCGGTTGAAGTAACGGCAATGCAGCTTGAACTGGGTGTTGATGAGCTGCTTGCTGAGGATTTGCACGCCAAGCGCGAAATTGCCGGCAGCACTGTTGAACTGGCCTGTCGCTGGTTTGTCGAGCACTTTGTGGTGCAGGGTCTGGCCGAGGGTGACTGGCTGACGGTTGCTCGTTTCAGCAACACCGCTAGCAAGGGCGGTTTTCAGTTGCTGGGTAATGGCTGGCGTGCCGATGTCGAGCAGCGCCAGGATGGCAGTTTTCTGCTCAAGCGTGTTAACCGTCATACCCATCGTGATGGTGCATTCTCCATCCTGCTTGGCCAATTTGAATTTAAGGATGCCTCTGTTGCGGCTGCGCTCGGCAGCGCCAGTCAGCAGGCTCTGCTGAGTGCGGCGCTGCGTGACAACGCCAGCTATCTCGAACTCTGGAATCTTTACAACGATAAAGAGTGGCAAAGAGCTTTAGAGCAGGCAGAAAGTTTGGGTTCTCTGGCTTACGCCGAGTGCCACGGCTTTCAGGAGGGGCGTGGCAATGCCTGGCGTCTGATTCCCAAGTCGCAGGAGCAGTATCAGGCGTTCCGCGAGCGCTGGCGCGATCTGGAGCTGAGCAGCAATGATCAGTTTGATCTGGGCGATCAGCGCCCGGACTGGCTGGAAGAGCTTTCATCCGAGAAGGCTCAAAGGACTGCCAATGCTCCGCGGGGGACTATTCGCTTCGAGCCAGATTGCGTGATTTTCAAACAGGCGGCGGGTAAGACCAACATCCGACCGAAAGCGGGGGAGGGCTGGTTGTATCTGTCTCTTGCCGGCCAACGTTCGATGGGTAAGCGTCGCTTGGCAGCCAAGCAGTCGATTGACTCGGGCAAGCGGCTGCCGCAATTGAAATGGCTGCTGGAAGGGGTTGCGGTTCCTGCTGCGCGACGACGCCCGATCAGCGGGCTGACCCCATACGTGCTGGAGTCTTTCAAGGGTGGCAAGCCGACCGAGAAGCAGGCGCTGGCGCTGGATTGCGCGCTCAATACCCCTGATCTGGCAATCATCATCGGCCCTCCTGGTACCGGTAAAACCCAGGTTATTGCAGCATTGCAGCGTTGTCTGGGTGAGCGAGCGGAGAAGCAGAATATTGCGGCGCAGGTACTGGTCAGCAGTTTTCAGCATGATGCCGTCGACAATGCACTGGAGCGTAGCGATGTATTCGGCTTACCTGGCGCGCGGGTGGGCGGCAAGCACGGCGAGAGTGATCAGGCGGCTTTGATTGAGCCTTGGCTGGAACGCCAGGCGGCTCATTTGCACCGCAAGATTGCGCAGGAATACAGCCGCTTCCCTGAGCTTGAGCAGTTGCGGGCCATTTCCGCGAGGTTGGCCCTTGCCCGGGTAGCGAGTACCGGCCCTGCACAGCAGGCGGATGAGTTCCAGCGCCTTTTGCATGACTTGCGTGAACTGGAGCAAAGCGGCCTGGCATTGCCGCCCCGGCTTGAAAGTCAGTTCGAGGAGTATATCGATACGCTTGCCGGTCAAGCGCCGGCTACAGCTGCGGGAGGTCTGCCTCCCTCTCAGCTGCTCAGGCGTATCCGTGCTCTGCGTGTCGAGGTTGCTGCCTTTACCGATGATGGCGGCGAGCGTGCCTGGGATCTGCTGAGCTGGCTCAAGCGCCATGAAAAAGGTGTGGCCCCGGAGCTGCTGCGCCTGCTGGAAGAACTTGCCGACAGCTCGCACGTTGAGCCGGCGACCCTTCAGGCTCTGAAGATCTGGAAGGATCTGTTGCTTGATCAGCACTTGCCGGATTACCGGCCGGCTGCGCTGAAACGCCAGGTAGACCCTGATGGCCTAGCGCTGCTTGATGAGGTGGATCGCTATCTGGAAGACCGCATGGCCAAGCGCAAGCAGGGGGTTGCATGGGTCTTGGAGCAACTGGTCGATAGTCTGGAGTCCGATCGTTCCGCTGCGCGGGCTGTGGTCAATGAGTATTCGATGGTGGTCGGTGCAACCTGCCAGCAGGCTGCGGGCAAGCAGATGGAAATGTTGAAAGAGGTATCCACTAGCTCCAACTCGGATATCGAGTTCGATACGGTTGTCATCGACGAGGCAGCACGGGCCAATCCATTGGATCTGTTTATTCCGATGTCCATGGCCAAGCGGCGGATTGTTCTGGTGGGCGATGACCGCCAGCTCCCGCACATGCTTGAGCCGGATATCGAGGGGCAGTTGCAGGAGGAGCATGAACTGACCGAACTGCAACTGGCGGCTTTCCGATCCAGTCTTTTCGAGCGTATGCGGGTCAAGCTACAGGATTTGGAAAAGCAGGATTCGATTCGCCGTGTGGTGATGCTTGATACCCAGTTCCGCATGCATCCGGTCTTGGGCAACTTTGTCAGTAAGCACTTCTACGAATGTGAAAACCTGGGGGTTCTGCATTCCGGCAGGCCGGCAGAGGCGTTTGTATTCAGCCAGGAGCTGCTTTCCAGGCTGGGGCCGCTGGCGGAGTCCTACCGTGGCCATGTTTGTCAGTGGATTGATGTGCCGGCGGTGCAGGGGCGTGATCAGCGCCGCGGAACTAGCCGGGTTCGAGAGATTGAGGCGCAGCGTATTGCTGACGAAGTGGTAAAGCTGATGCAGGCCGGCGGTGAGGCGTTGTCTGTTGGCATCATTACTTTCTACGCGGCACAGCGCGATCTGATCATGGAGAAGCTCGCTCAGCAGAAAATCGACGGTACTCCCTTGATGGTAAAGCGCGAGGGGGGCTACGAGCCGCATGAGCAGTTCAAGTTGACCCGCAAGGTGCAGGCAGATGGAAGCGTGGTTGCAGAGGAACGCTTGCGGGTTGGCTCGGTGGACGCCTTCCAGGGCAAGGAGTTCGATGTGGTGCTGCTGTCTTGCGTGCGCAGTTTCCAGCCCAATCGCTCGGTGCGAGCTGCTGCCAGCGAGGGGGGGGAGCGTGAGCTGCAACTGAACCGTCAGTTTGGTTTCCTGCGTTTGCCAAACCGCATGAACGTGGCCATGAGCCGGCAAAGGCAGATGCTGATTTGTGTCGGGGATGCTGCTTTGGCCAGTAACCCGGATGCACAAGAGGCTGTACCA
Organism: Pseudomonas sp. FFUP_PS_473; assembly: GCF_002858665.1. Lineage (NCBI taxonomy): Bacteria > Pseudomonadati > Pseudomonadota > Gammaproteobacteria > Pseudomonadales > Pseudomonadaceae > Pseudomonas > Pseudomonas sp. FFUP_PS_473. Next base: position 41,599 of record NZ_PJQQ01000030.1, on the reverse strand, counting down.
GCTCTGGCTGCTTTTTATCAGCTGTGTGGGGGTGAGCATGGCTGCATTCGCTGAAACCGGTACTTATCTGCAGTTTGCTGAAAAGCCTCGCGGCGAGGCTAGGCCCTTGTTGTGGCCGGTGCTGGTTCATCGCGTGCTTTATCCCGAGGCAAAAGAGGCTCAGTTGAATCTGTTCCAGCGCGCTGTGCTGGGGTTGATCCGGGCACAGTTGACGCAAGCGGAGGCAATCGCTGAGTTGACCGGGCTGCATGTCAATCTGATCAAGCTGATACTGGCTCAAGGGGTGAGTAACGGCTGGCTGACTGATAGTGCCCGTGGGCTGACTGAAAAAGGCGAGCAACTGCTGGATGGTGAGTCTGTTGAGGATGACAACCTGAAGGCTGGTTATCTGTTCCAGGATGCTATCAGTGGTCAGTTCTGGCCACGCTTCGCTGAGCAGCTTGATTCGATCGAGCCCGAAGATCCGCTGCAACGCTATCCCGTATTCAAAGGGGAGCGGAAAAGCGGCAAGTCAATCCGGCCGTTTGTGATGGCGGCGGGCAAGTCATCACTGCCGACGTTGGATCATGAGGCGCTGGCGATAGCTTATCGCGACTATCGGGATGATTGCCGGGCAGCTCGGCAGCTCGATAGCGGCCAGTTCCCGCAATTCCTTAAGTTGTCTGGGGTGCAGCGGCTGGATGATACCGCCAAGCCTGCAAGGGTACTGCTCTGGGCCAAGCCTGATGACGAGGGGCTGGAGCTGTGGGCAGTCGACGATCCGTTTGCGCTGCGAGCCAACGCCTGGTGGTTACAGGATGCTTTGCGGGAGCAGACTGAGGGGGGTAACAAGTACCTGCTCAACCATTTGCAGCCTTTGGTTTCTGTTCCGCGTGCGGATGATCAGACGGTTGAGCAGTGGCTGCAGGCCATGCGCCAGCAGGCGGACATGCAGGTGCTCACGGAATACCCCTGGGCGGCGCGGCAACCGGATATCAAGCGGCATTTGGCAGCCCTGCTACTGCGTATGAACAAGCTGGAACAAGGCGACCAGAGTGAGCAGGAACTGGATGCTGCAGTGATGGAGTGCCAGAAACTGCTTGAGGTCCTCATGCAGTGGTTGATTCACCAATATCCAGTTGAAGCAGGCCATCTACCCAAACAGAAAAACCTTGGCCGAGGGCTAAATGCGCGCGTGCTATCCGCCTTGCAGTTGCCGGCGTTTACCGACGGGGTAATCAGCAAACTAGCCGGGCAAAACATCAATCAGATCATTTTGGCTTGCTCTCGGCCAGGCAGCTCCCTGAAGGCTTTGCTGTTTGCTGCAGCAATGGGAACGCTCAACCACTCTGGGCACCCGTTCAAGACGCTGTTAGCTCGCGAGCTGCAACTTGACAGGCTGTTGCTGCTTGCGGATTTGCGTAACCGCAGCAGCCATGCGCAGAGCCGCTTTACCGGACGAGAAGTCGCCCCCCTCACCTATGAGGAAACGCTGGATAACATCCAGTACGCGCTGGGCTTCACCGAATTTTTTAAGGAATGGATGTAATGGGCAAGAAAAGCTCGAACAAGTTTGGTCCACAGCAAATCCCAGCAGCGGCACCGTCTGCGGCCGGTATGGCCCGTGCTTCAGTGGAGCAGCAAGTGAATGTATGGAGCGCTTCTTTCGAGAACGCTTCCAAGGCATATCAGTCCTTTGACATGGCACTGGATATTTCTGTCGAGCGTGAGTGGTTGCGCGGCGTCTGCGAGCGTTTTGAGGGCGACAGTGAACTGGTTCGCTGGATTGAGCAATTCGCCACGCTCTGCAAGGAGTTGGTGCGCTTCAAGGAGCGTTTGCATGACGAATATGCCGAGCGGTGGGCTGCTGCCAGCAAACTAGCTGAAACTGCCGAGGCGGCGGCACTGGCGCAGGTAGCCGAACAGGAAGCGCTTGTGGCCGTCCGCTCCGGACTGGATGCAGAGAAAGCTGAGCTCGAGGCTGAGCGGGACAAGCTGTTTGAGACTCAGCAGGCATTGGCGCTGAAGATGGCCGAAAATTTGGAGGCCGAGCGTTCCCTGAATATGCGAGAGGCCAATGCGCAAGCCGGCTTTGTTGCGCAAAACGAAGCGGCTTTACGTCAGCTGGAAGCGCAACAGCGTCAGCAGGTGCGTCAGCATGAAGCGGATCTTCAGACGTTGCGCGAAGACAAGCACCAGCTCGACGGTGAAATTTCCCAGGCAGCAAGGCGGCTGGCGGAGATCAAGTTTAGTTGCACGGAGGCAGAGGCTGAACGTGTCAGGTTGCTTGATCAGCGTGAGCACGACATCAAGCAGAAAGTGGTCGAGTTAGACCGTGCGCGTAGCCGCCTGGATCGTGAGAGGGCGGATATCCAGGCAGAGGAAAAGGCCTTGCAGCAGCGTCTGGATGAGGAAATGGCATCCGAGCGGGCGAATCATCACCAGGTTGTTGCCAAGCTGGAAGAGCAGCGTGAGCGGGCCTGGAGCAAGGCGAATGAACTCAAGGAGCAGCTGCTCGATATTCAGGAGCTCAAGCAATCCCTGGGCGAAGTATCCGGAGCTGAGATCCTGCAGCAACTGGAAGCGCTGCGTCAGGAAAACCGTGAACTCAAGCGCAGCCTGGAGCAATCGGATACGGCGCAATTGCAGCGCGATAATGACTACCTGCGTGACAGCAAGGCTGATCTTGAGTAATTGCATGGACTTGACCACCCATTTGCATTCGACTTGACCACCCATTTGCATCGGATGTGACCAGCGCACGGGTACGTCTTGACCGGCAGAAATCGACCCATTGCGGCCGGTCGAGGCGTCCACGAAACTAGGGGCGATTCACTTCGATGTTGAAAAGATTCGAGATTGGTTTGCGCAGCAGCGGCGGGATCGTCCCATCCCTTGCATCAAGCCTCACGGCGTTCTGCTCGCCTTATAAGCGAATGGGCAATCGCCCGACTCCAGTGTCAACGGCGGCATCGAACAATATTGCACACTTTGGCAACTGCGCGAGCAAGCGCGGGCATCTGCCTTGTCTGTAGCCCAGCGCCCTGCGACATGATCACCTTATGCTCAATGGTTTCCAGGTACTGAGCCTTCAGTTGATCAACCATCGGTTCAAGCACTGAATTGCCTTTGAAATCGGCCAACAGCTCGTCAATGACTAACAAGGTTTGCTTGATCGCCGTCTCGACGGTGGAGGGGATGGCTGGGTCGAAACGAATTGCCTCCAACCGCAGATCAAGCTGCTGAAGCGCAGTCTCGGCTTCCCGCATTTGGGCACAAGCCGCTTCTAGCTCAGACTGGATCATCCACCATCCTTAGTGCTGTGCGCAGCACACTGACTCATCACCGATGACAAAATTGTAGGCTATTGCCAACAAGGAGTGCAGCTGCTGTGTCGGGAGATGCAATTGATGTTGCGAAATTGCTGCTAGCCTACTGGAGAACTCTGATAGCGAGAGATCCTACTATGTCGTTCATGGACAGGTTTGCAGCGGAGATCGTCAGCCTTCAGGTCAGGCTGTACAGTGCGCGCGCACGCCTCGAAGCCCGTACGGACGGCGAAGCGCTGCATGATCTTCGGATTGCCGTCAGACGTATCAGGAGTCTGCTGAAGCCCTTACGCTCGGTTGCGGAGATGGATGCGCTGAGCAAGGCGGCAGCAGACGTAGGCCAGCAGACTACACCGGCGCGTGATCTAGAGGTGCTCATCCATGAGCTAGAAAAGAGGACATACTCCAAGCTTGCTCAACCCAGGCGTAGTCAGCTCAGCCACAGCTATGACGCCATCCTCACAGGCTCACCGCTTAGACGGTTGATGGTAGCTCTCGATGAGTGGCCGGCAGAGTTTAGGGCAGTCGAATTCAATCACGGCTGGGCTAGGATCCAGTCGCGTATTCGCAAAGCACTCCACAGGCAAGTTGACCGGCTCCATGAAGCGATAGAGGACAAAGCTTATGACCGCCATCAGATGAGAGTGCTGGTCAAACGCACTCGCTACCTGACAGAAGCTTTTCCAGCACTGTCCCCACTGTCGAGAAATGAAGCCAAGATTTTGAAGGAGCTGCAATCCGCTCTGGGGAATTGGCACGACCATTACCAATGGAGCCTGAAAGCACAAACCGAAAAGGATCTCCATCCGTTGAGGAGAGTCTGGAAGGAAGGGGCAGATTCTGCGTTGGAAGAGGCGGAAGCGCTGTTGTTGAAAGCGACAAAACTGCTGCCGAAGTCGAGCAAGAGGGCTGCTTGACTGACAGTGACCTGAATACGTGGTGTACCGATTGCAGGCGCGAACTTGTACAGGGTCAGCTTAATGGCAATGCTGCGTTCGAGCCGCTAATCTTTGGCAATGCGTGTGGGGCATTGACCCGTTCCGTCAGCCTCTCCACAAAAGCTATGGCTTCACCATAGCTCCTGAACCTGATACGCCAGGAGTCGAGTATGACGTAGCACCCAATGTTGGAGTTTGCTTTTTCGATTTTTATCAACATCGGAGATATCCTCCACAGAGCAGCGCTGAGCTAACTTTCTTTGTAGATGCTCATGTCCAATTGCTTCAGGGCCTCGATACTCGTCCGGACACGCTCAGCATTTACATCAATGGTTGATACCGCACCCAGAATGGTGCTGGAGGCTTCAGTGCTACCTCGTTGGTCAATCCACAGCCCCACTGATTCGACGGCGTCCGCCAAGGCGAGCTGGTTTTCGTGCAACGCTTCAAGGATGTCGCATAAAGGATTTTCGGCTGGCATGACGGCCACCTCATCGAGACCTTGCTGAGTTTAGCACTCGCTGCTCACTGTCATGTCAGATGCCAGTGATGAGCTTCCGCATATCCATGACCTAGCAGAACACTGTAGCCGTTCGCCCCCCTGCGGCTATACTCCAAACGCTGCTGTTATGGGTGAAATCCTAGCGATCACTGCAATTCGCTGCATATGGAGAGGGCCATGGCTGAGAAGTATCATGTGCTTTTTTTGTGCACCAAAAACGACGTGCGCTCATTGATGGCTGAAGCTCTTTTGAGGCACATCGACTCCACGCACTTTGAGTCGTTCAGTGCCGGACTGACTGCGGGAGAGGTCGATCAACGTACCCTGGAAACGCTCGAGCACATTGGCGTCAATACGAGCGGATTGCGCAGTAAATCTGTCATGGAATTTCAAGGACAGGATTTTGACTATGTAATCACGCTCTGGGAAATTTCAGCTGACGGGCCGTTGCTGACGCTCTCCGCAGGCGAAGCCATAACGTGGCACTTCGAAGATCCAGCCGCTAGTGAGAAACCTGAGGCGTTTCGTCATGCCGTTCAGGAAATCCATGAACGCATCAAAATGTTTGTGACAGTCAAGACACGCCACTCGGAGGCGTGAGCTTCGTTTTTTTTCTTCAAACAGTGCTAAGGCCGTGTAGCTTCATCTCACCACACCGCCGCCGATCACCTGCCATAATTCTTTCATTTTACTGTCAAGATCGTCGCCTAGCGTGTCTTCGCCAACACGCTCGGGGGCTGCTTTATGGTTATGTGTTTTCAGAGACGTCTTACCGCCAATGTCAGTTTACGCGAGAGCATGATCATAGCTCCCTGCGATCGCGAATTTGCGTTGGTTGACATTGTGTCTCTTCAATCGGCACTTGAGCGACGTTACCCGTTGGGTTTGCTGAGCACGGAGGAAATTCAAGCCCTCCTAGAGCCGTTCAAAAGAGTTCGAGTCAGTCAAGGTTAACTGACCATACGCTTACGGAGCGGGCACCTAGCCCATACGGTTGGTGTGCGAAATGAGCAGCTCGTCGACGGTAGTCGTTATGCGTTTAATCACTGGAGCTAACTCACGGGCGAGCCCGCATGAACGGCCTTCCGCGAAGGACAGCAATGGGTCGGTTGCTGTCCTTCACGATAGGCAGCTATTGGCCGAGAGCTGCCGGCCCCTCATTCTTGGGCGTAGGATATCCCCAATGCCCCTATAGTCGAGAAGAGTGGCTGCTTGAGCTATCGTATTCAGACCGTCTCAGCTTTAAGGCCATCCGATGAGGATCGACAAGACAACGCAACTGATCAGCACCCGCAGTGAAGAAAACGCAAACCTGCTACTCCGGGCCGGATGGACGCTGTTAATCGTAGCTGACCGCCAGGAAGGTGCTCATCAGTGGCTGCATTACCAATTCGGGTGGCAGCGCACGGGTGAACCTCCTGAGATCACGTTTACCGGCGTCGAGGGTGGCCCCGATCCATTCTGACAGCGTCGCGTCAGTGGCGTTGGCAACCCAAAATGCTTGAGCCCTCATGGAAAGCGGAAAAAGTGCTCTGAATTCAAACGATTGCATTGCACTTGACCACCTGTTTGCATTCGACGTGACCATCCTTGGCGCGAGGCAGATCCTTCAAGCGCGGCGGCGGCTTTTTACCCTACGCATTGATTCACCCTTCAACTCGATGACGTGGGATTTGTGAACGATCCTGTCGAGAATCGCGTCCGCGATTGTGGGGTCGGAAAACAAGTCATACCATTTTTCCTTCGGATACTGGCTAGTGATCAGCAATGAACCGTTTTGTGACTGCTGATCGATGACGTCTAGTAGAAAAGGGCCGAGCTGGGCATCGATACCGCCAATGCCCAAGTCATCAATGATCAGCAGCTCTGCGCGAATCAATTGCCGGCGTAGCTTTGGCATGGTGTGGTCAGCGTAAGACAGGGAGATTTCTTCGAAGAGCTTGGTCGCGGTGCGATAAAGCGTGGGTCGCCCAAGTCGGCAGGCTTGGTTCGCCAAGGCACAAGCCAGCCAGGTTTTTCCGGTGCCGGTCGCCCCTGTGATGATCACGTTTTGGTGGCGTGTCAGCCAGTCGCACTCTCCGAGAGACATCACGGTATTTCGGTCTAGACCACGGGATGCTTTGAATTCAATCGTGTCCATTGTGGCCTCGCTCTCACGAAGCCTTGCAGCTTTCAACAAACGCGCAATCTTCCTGCTTTCTCGTTCGCTGTTTTCAGCGTCAACCATCAATCCGAGCCTTGTGTCGAACGCCTCTTTCAACAATGCCGGGGTTTCCAGCTGACGCTCGTAAGCCACTGCCATGCCGTGCAGCCCAAGGCTCACCAAATTCTGAACAGTGTTGAATACTGGTTTCATAGCGGCTCATCTCCTTGTGTGGCGTAATATTCGGCGCCACGAATGTTGGCGTGTTCGACCAAGGGGGCGGATCGTTGGAAGCTGGGCCGCAGATCGGACTCGTTACGAATGATTGCCCGCAGGCGCTCTGAACTGAGGATTTTCAGGCTATTGGCATACGCGCAGGCTGATTCCAGCCGGGAGGGTGAGATGTCCCCCTTGCGGACATCTCGCTTCAAGCCTATGACTGCCTTCATGCCAGTCGCAAAGTCTCGGCGCAGAGCGAGATTGTCTTTCACGTACCGCAACGTCTCCTGGCCTATAGTTTCAGCCCAAGCCATCAGTGCCTCTGGTTGCGAGTCTTGGAACTGGCTGTGGTTAGGCGCCAGGTGTTCATTCAGGGTGCTAATTCCACGATTCCGGCTGAGCTTGTGAGTGCTGATGACGCGGCGTTGGTAGACAATATCGAGCCAATCGTCACGCATACGAAGATCGACGAGCAGGTTCGCAAAGTGGTAAGGGACTGAGTAGCTGTGCTGTTCAAACTCGACGTGGTAGTCAGCGCCCACGCGAACCTGATAGACCCACTGACTGTAGCTGTACCGCTGTTCTGGAAGAGGGCCAAGCGCGGGGTAGTCCAGTTCAAGATAACGGCTGGCCCTACTCTTGGGGTACGTCCTAGTGACGCGGTTGTTGAGCTGATCGACCCAGAATTCGATCTGCTCATTCAGCTCTTGCAACGAGAAAAATGTCCTCGTCCTCAGCCTTGCGAGCACAAACCGCTGCACGATCTGGACAGCAATTTCACCTAGCGATTTGTCCTTGGGTTTGCGAGGCCTAGCAGGAAATATCTGAAATCCGTAGTGCTCGGAAAGCTCGGAGTAAGCACGGTTCAGAACGACCTGATCCCGAGTGTTTTTCGTGATCGCCGATTTCAAATTGTCGGGGACAATGAAGCGTGGAACCCCGTCAAAATACTCAAGCGCCAGAACGTTACACCTGAGCCAGTTGGGCGTCGTCTGATTGTCCACTGCCGTGGCGAATATGTAGCCGGAAGCTCCTAGCGTGGCTACGAATACCTGAGCCTGGGCAATTTCTCCTGTGTCCGGGTTTGTCACAGGCATAGTCCGTCCGCAGAAGTCCACGAAGCACTTGTCGCCGGGAAGGTGGATCTGCCTCATGCTTAGCTTTTGTTTATTCAGCCACTCACGATAAACCCTTGTAAATTGGGCGTATGAGGGGCCATCTGGCTCCGTTTCCCGAAACTCTTGCCAAAGCAATTCAAGGGTGATGTCAGGCAGTTTCAGCTGTTCGTGAATGGCGACCCAAGAGGGGTACACTTTTCTCTGCGCTGTGAGCCTGGGCTGAGTATGTAGGCATTCCGCAAGCGCTTTATCGTCGAGATGTCGCAGCTGTTCCCAAGTTTGTCCGCACAGCGTCAACTGATCGCGAATCGTGCGAACGGTATTATGGGAGACCTTGGCCAGGCGACCGATTGATCTGTTCGACAAACTGGCATCGCAAGCGAGACGCAGTACCTCGCGCTGCGTTTGTACTGGCAGCCTCATGTGTCCTCCTCGCGACAGGCGTGTCAAAGCCTCACCGATCGCGCCGTGTGAATATTGCAGACAAACGGAAGGTGGCCGACTTGACGTCGAACGCGAGGGAACACAGAATGGTGGTGCGTAGGGCTCAAAACCTAACACCATCAAAAAAGCCTAGGGCTCCACCCCTGGGCTTTTTTGTGTCCCAATTCTACCGGCTAACTCCTAGCCTGGGCTCATTGTGAAACTCCTATCTGTTTGATTTACAAGGCTTGCTGTCTAGCGCAGCGTTGCGTGGCTATCCAGCAGGCGACTTCTTTGGACAGGGCGAAAAAGCCTCGACGATTGGGCACTTCAAAAAGTGGCACTTCGATAGTTCCACGCTGCTTGGCTTTTCGGAACGCGTCATACGAGGCGTATCCCAACTCTCTCCACAGCGCACTGCCACCCACCATCAGGCCATATCGATCTTTGAGATCAAGCTCTAATTCGGATGCCAGGTTGTGGATTTCCAGGGGCTCGCGCATCGCACTTAATGTCCGGTTTGGTCACAGCTAATAGTAATAAACCACGTTCTTGCACTCCAGCCGTAAGGCACCTACATTTTTTACGGTACAAACATCAGCTGGAAATTTGTAAGTGTCTGACTTCAAACGAATTGCGAAAATTTATTCGGATTTCGCAGATAACGTGCGCGAACAAATACCGGAAAATACAAACCCCCGCAGTCACACTGTGGAAATGCTCGCCGTGGGCTATTGGTTCGAGGGGCTGAGGCAGCGGACAGGTCTCAAAACGGCCTACGCGCTTGAGCAGTATTTCGAAGAGGATTCGTTTCGAAGGAACAGCAATGGGACTATTCGGCATTACCGAAGCAAGTGGTCAAGGTACGAACAAAAAATGGTATCGCCCAAGGCCAATACCTTGGCCAAGGTCGAGCTTCAGGCACCGGGATCTTCTCGCGATCTGAATCATCCGCTATGGACACTGCTCAAGCTGAGGATCAAGCGAGAGGACGTCGACTTCGACCAGTTTTTTGGAACGTTGAATGCCGAAGTACAGGGGGTGTTGTTCCGAACCGCCAGCGACATGGCGTGGGGCATTTTACAGCGCGAATCGGTCACTCAAAACCTGCTCGAAAAGCTTGAGCGCAGGGCGAGCTTAGATAGCCTCGCGGCGGTGGTAGCCATAGTGATGGAAGCAGATCAGATGGGCCGTCGTGCCCTTGCTATCAAAGCAGCAGATTCGTTGCACAAAGTGCTCTTGATGCTCGCCATGGAGCTACAAGCACGTGGGGTCGCAGTGGGCTTGATTGACTGGCTAGTCCTCAATGTGCTTCCCCTTGGTGTGCCTGCACACTTAGAGGTTTGGATGACTAGCACTGACTACATTCACGCGTCAGCCCATCTGAACACCATGGTCTTCCAGCATCCGGAACGACGCGGAAAGAGCCTTCCCTGGAAGCTACGCACCAGACTGATGTGCAAGCTTCTGGCCGGCGATATGGGAGTGGACGTAATGCACGCTATGCGTCCGCAGTTCGCCCTGCGAGTCGACATCGGCGAAATCGCAAGCGATTTAGTGAACGAGTTCAACAAGACGTCAGCACTCAGAACCTGGGGCTGGATGTGCATCATTGATGGCACGCCTCAGGTGGTGCCGCCCACATCGCTTTTATAGCTCTCCGTTACTGCGTGCCTTGAGTGGTCACATCCGATGCAAATGGCTGGTCAAGTCGAATGCAAATGGGTGGTCAAGTGCGATGCAAACGCTTGGTCAAGTCAGGTGCAATTTCCCATGATCTTGAAAGAGAAGTAGCTGAGCTACGCCCTGAGCGGGATGAGCTGCGTCGTGAGTTGAGCTGTAAGCGTGTCGCGGCTACAGAGCTTGAGGCTGTGGCGCGTGAGAAACGTGTTCTGGAGCAACACAAGAATACCCTTGCCGTTCACATAGATGACCTCGAAAGCCGCATCGAGCAGCTGACCAGTGCGCAGAAGACCCAGACACCATTCCCAGCCATGTCGCTGATGGATAGTGAGCGCGATTACCGGGCGCGTATGGACCTAGATGAAGTGCCTGATCTCGAGACATTCGCCACCCAGTTGCAGCATCGGATTGCTAAAGCTGAAAAGCACGTAGAACTGTTCTATCCGATCGAGGATATCCGCGTGTTGCTGGGGGGCTTGGCCATGAGCCAGCTGCATGTCTTCCAGGGTATCAGTGGTACCGGTAAGACCAGTTTGGCCAAGGCTTTTGCCAAAGCAATGGGGGGCTTTTGCACCGATATTGCGGTGCAGGCGGGCTGGCGTGATCGCGACGACCTGCTTGGTCATTACAACGCCTTTGAGCGACGCTTCTACGAGAAGGACTGCTTGCAGGCGCTATACAAAGCGCAGACGCCGCGTTGGGAAGACACCTGCAACATCATCCTGCTGGATGAGATGAACCTGTCGCGCCCTGAGCAATACTTTGCCGAGTTCCTCTCTGCCCTGGAGAAGAACAACCCCGATGAGCGCTTGATCAGCCTCTCGGAAACGTCGTTGCCCAATGCGCCTGCGATGCTGGCCGAGGGACGCAAGATCAGGGTGCCAGCCAATGTCTGGTTTATTGGTACCGCGAACCATGATGAAACCACCAATGAGCTGGCGGACAAGACCTATGATCGTGCTCATGTAATGACTCTGCCCAAGCAGGATAAGCGCTTCACGATCAAGGAGTTTGAGCCGGCCAACTACTCTTATCGCTCCTTGCGCAAGGCATTTGGCAAGGCAAGAGCTGAGCGCAAGGAGGAGGTCGTCAAGCTACTGAAGGACCTGACCGGCGATGCCTTCACCGAACAGTTGGGCAGCCAGTTTGAGCTGGGCTGGGGGAACCGCTTTGAAAAGCAGGCGCTGGATTTCATCCCTGTAATGCTGGCTTGCGGGGCTTCTTCGGGGGAGGCGGTGGACCACTTGTTGGCCACGAGAATCATGCGCCCTGGCAAAGTGACCGGCCGCTACAACGTTTCTGCCGAGACGCTGCGCAATCTGAAAGGCGCTCTGGAGGACTTCTGGATCAGCGCTGATCTGGCGGGTGATCCGCGCAAGTCTATGGAGCTGTTGGAGGCTGATATTCGTCGCCTGGATGGCCGTAGCTGATGTGGTTTGATCGTTTTACGGGTGAGCAGTGCCGGCAGTTGCCGGCACTCATTCAGCCCGGTCGCTATCAGTCTGTGAATGACGGGCCTGCATTCAATGGCCATACACCGGTATTTACGGGTGTGCTGGTGAGTGATGGTGATCAGCGCTGCCAGTTGGGTGATGAGGCTTGCACTTTTACGCCGCCGCAAAAAAGTCTGGCGGCGGCAACGGAATTGCTGAGCAAGGTCATTGCGACGATTGATGCCGAGGCACTGCAGGCGCCTTTGATGTCTCCTTTGATGCCAGCTTCCATCATCGATGCCAAGAGCCATCTGCAGCCCTTTGAGGAGCAGCTTCTGGATGTGGTGAAGCAAGGGCATCTGCATCACATATCGCAGCGTCCGCGCCTCGATCTTCACTATGAGGATGAGGTTGCTGATATCGGGCGTGCACGTCGTTTGGCCAAAGGGGCGCTGGTGCATCTGGCCTCGCACTCGGAGTGCTGGCAGCGGCAGACGTTGAGTGGCGTGATCCCCAAGAAGGTACTGGCCCGGTTCAGCGAAGATGACTATGGCATCTATGAGAATCGTGTCTATGCGCGCTTGCTGGATAAGATTGAACGCTATTTGCACGGGCGCTTGGCGGAGTTGCGTGGCTTGCAGGCGACGCTGAATCAGGCGCTGCGCTTCTATGAGGCGGAGAATGTCGATTACCGTCTGCGTGAAGAAATTTGCCGCTTGTGGGGGATGACATTCAGCGCAGAGGAAACCAGTAACGCATCAAAGTTGCTTGGTGAAACGCTTGAAAAGCTTGAACGCTTGTACCAGACGATTGCGGGCCTGCAGCAAAGTGGTCTGTATTTGTTGGTCAGCCGGCAGGCACAAGTGAGAGGTGTGCTGCATATGACCAACATCCTTGGTCACGATCAGCATTACCGGCATCTGGCTATCTTGTGGGATCAGTTGGCCAAGGTGACACAGGCCAAACGTGCCACGCCGGCAGAGCGCTTCAGGCAGAACCAATCTCTAGCTTCTGTCTATTCTCGCTACGCCGGTCTGGTCATGAGGAGGGCGCTGCTGCCTTATCTGAATGGCCAGGACGAAGGTGTCTGGGCCGGAAGGCACATACTTCTTCGGCAAAGTGGGCTGGAGTGGCATTTGCTTAGCAGTTCTCCTGGCCTTTCAACGCCAGAGGACGTATTGCTTACCATTGTGCCTTGGTTGAGTGATGCGCCTGCTCCTGAGGTGACCCCACAGAGCAAGGAGCGGTTTATCGCCTGGCCGGCAATGGGGCAGGAGATTGATGCGGCTTATTGCCCGGAGCAGTGGATACCGCTGTCTCCCACGGACATGTATTGCACGGAGCGCTTTGGCTTGCTGGTTGACCAGGTGCTTTGCCGAATGGCTCTGATTACGTATGCGCAGCCGTTGCAAAAAATCCCGCAAAAAGTGCTGGAACAGGCAAAGCAGGTTGCGGGGGTTCAGGTTAATTCAGAGCAAAATGAACTGATTGTTACTGAGGCCTTGGCCGGGGAGGCAGTGACGGCGCTCAAGGAGGCATTGGTTGCCTCTAACTCCACTGCGCAAGCGTCAGCCCTGGAAGGTCACAACCAGGCGATTCTTGCTTTGGAAAAGTGCCCGGTGTGCTCTGGCAGGGCTCCGCTGGTTTTCCAAAGCCCTTTAGGGTTCAAAGCCAACTGTTTGGATAAAAAGTGCGCAACGCGCTATCTGCGCTTGGAGCAGACCGGGCGTGTTTTTGAACAGTCAATACCGGAGTCCACTGGGTTTACGGTGGTTGGACGAAGGGCATTTACGATTAGGCAGATGGCTGGCGCCTGAGATGATACCCGGCCGCTAACGTTCATTTGCGACAGGGTGTGCAGTTGTTCGTCGGTTTGTCAGGCGCTGTGGCACCTCAATACGGCCCACCACTCGTTCTCGACCAAAAACAGCAGGCTGTTTGGGTTGGCGAACTTTTGACAAGTCAGCGTCCTGTGCAGGTCTGATATGCAATTTGTGACCAGCCCCAGATCGACGGTTCCCATAGACGCTGATGGATTCAATGGATTGGTGCCCCATCATGTAGGCGATGGCCTCATCGCTCTCGCCGGAGGCTTTTAGGTTTGAGCCCAATTGGTGGCGGAAGCTTTTCAGGGTTGGGTGCTGCTTGCGCCTTGGCCACAGCGCTCTGCACTCTTTGCGTAGACGATCCCGAATAGCTGTATTGGTACGTTGGCAGATACGCATCCATTTCGCTGCGCCTGCCACAGCCTGGAGCACCGCAGGGTCGTCAATGACCAGTGTTCTGTCGGAGCCCCTATCCTGCGGGACGCTTTTTCCGCCGATGACATGGATGTTGGATTCCACGGCCCTCCGGCCACCCGCCTGGGCAGGCAGCGACGCAAGATTTCTTCACTACCATCGACTAGTAGCTGCAGCTCGATTTATGGCTAGTACTCAAAATCCCCGCTCGCAAAATAGGGCGCCAGACTTTGAGGCACGGTTTAGGCACAGAATTGGCACAGCCCGAAAATGAGTCGAAAAGGAGCGCTGCGGGCAGTACTCACCACAATCTGAGTATCCGCATGGAGATCAATTTTGAGAGATTAGCCAATTCGGGATCTGGATCGGCAGAGCCTTAGGAAAAGGCTTTTAAATCATACAGATATGGCGCACCAGGCGGGATTCGAACCCACGACCCCCGCCTTCGGAGGGCGGTACTCTATCCAGCTGAGCTACTGGTGCGTATATGTTGCGGCGGTCTATTTGACCATTAGCTGACACCCTTCTCAACTCGATGAGTATTCCTTCGGAGACTAATAACGTACAGGAATCTTGGTTGGCGGTAAGCGTTCAAAAATGCCTCTAAGTGCCGCAATGCAAGGCTTTCGTCTTCTACTGTGTCTTGCAGTTTAAAGCTAATAACAACATCTGATGGCAGTTATTCTTGGCACAAAAAACGAAATCAGGAATATCGATTTTGACCACTAGCCAGACTCTGAAGAGTCCTACCGCCGCTTCATTGAGCCTGAATTCTTTTCTCCAACAGCAGCGAGCATCGTAGCCGTTACGCTATGCATAAAGGACCCTGCTCCGTAAGCGAACGGGCATTACACCTTGCCGACGGATACCCAGCTGTGCGGCAGCAGCTCGGCCAGAGCGCTGGCCTTCTGCGTCGGCAGTCGCGTTAGCACATCCTTGAGATAGGCATACGGATCATGCCCATTCATCCGCGCCGACTGGATCAGGCTCATGATTGCCGCCGCCCGTTTGCCGCTGCGTAGCGACCCGGCAAACAGCCAATTGGAGCGACCTAGAGCCCACGGGCGGATCTGGTTCTCGACTTGGTTGTTGTCGATGGGCACAGCGCCATCGTCCAGGTAGCGCGTCAGCGCTACCCAGCGTTTGAGGCTGTAATCCAAAGCTTTCGCCGTGGCTGAGCCGTTGGGCACAAGATCACGCTGGGCCAGCATCCAGTCATGTAGTGCGTCGAGGAGCGGTGAAGCCTTTTCCTGCCGTATTCGCCAGCGTTCTTCATTGCTCATGTCGCGCACTTGGCGTTCGACTTCGTACAGCCCAGCGATAGAGTGCAGCGCCTGTTCGGCCAGTTGGCTTTTGTTCGCCGCGTGCAGATCGAAGAACTTGCGGCGGGCGTGAGCCATGCAACCGATTTCGGTGATGCCTTGCTCGAAGCTGGCCTTGTAGCCAGCGAAGTCGTCGCAGACCAGCTTGCCATTCCACTGGCCAAGAAAATTGCGCGCATGCTCGCCGGCACGGCTGGGGCTGAAGTCGTAGACCACGGCCTTCAGATCGGCGAAGGGCGTGGTGCTGTAGGCCCAGACGTAGGCACGGTGGGTCTTCTTCTCGCCGGGCGCGAGCATCGAAACCGGGGTTTCGTCGGCATGGATCACGCGCTGGGCAAGCACCGCTTCGCGCAGCGCATCGACTAGGGGCTGGAGCTGCACGCCGGTTTGCCCGACCCACTGTGCCAGTGTCGAACGAGCGATGGCCAGGCCGGCACGGCCAAAGATCTTCTCCTGCCGGTACAGCGGTAGGTGGTCGGCGAACTTGGCCACCATCACGTGAGCCAGCAGGCCGGCGGTAGGGATCCCCTTGTTGATCACCTGGGCCGGCACGGGCGCCTGGATCAGCGTTTCGCATTGGCGGCAGGCCCATTTCCCACGCACGTGCTGTTCGACGGTGAACACGCCCGGCGTGTAGTCGAGCTTTTCGCTGACGTCTTCGCCGACGCGCTGAAGCTGGCAACCGCAGGCGCACTGGGTGTTCTCCGGCTCGTGACGGATCACGGTGCGCGGAAATTGCGGTGGCAGCGGTGTGCGCTTGGGTTGTTGGCGTGGTTCGGCTGGGGTAACCGGAGGATTGACGGCTTTCAGCTCGGCCTCGATGGCGGCGATGTCGGTGTCGAGCAGGTCATCAAGCAGGCTGCCCTGATCAGGGCTTAGCTGCTCGCTGCGCTTGGCGAACTTGTGCCGTTTGAACCATGCGATTTCGTGGGTGAGCTGCTCGATGACTGTTTGATCGCGGTGGATCTTTTTGCCCATCGCATCGACTTGCGTGAGCAACTGCGCGGCCAGTGCGCGCAGCTGGTCAGGTGTCAGTTGGTCGAGATTGGGCGAGGAAGTCATGCCGCTGATTGTGCCAGAGCAGGCGGTCAGCGGAGATAAACCGATGGGCTAATGGCAGGTGCTACAGCACTGTGATCGCGCCGGCTGCGCCGACTCGCTGCCAGGGCAACCCCAGTACCAAAGCCTGAAGTTGCTCGGTGTCGAGTTCGACTTCCGAGCCGTGCCGGATGCCTGGCCAATGAAACTTGCCCTGGTGCAAGCGCCGCGCGGCGAGCCAGATACCCACGCCGTCATGCACCAGAACTTTCATGCGGTTGGCGCGGCGATTGGCGAACAGATAGGCGCAGTGCGGCTTCGCCGCACCGAACACCGCCACCACGCGGGCCAACGCGGTTTCAGTACCCGCACGCATATCCATCGGCTCGGTGGCGAGCCAGATACTATCCACGCGGATCACTGGGCGAGCCCACGGACAAAGCGGGCGCAACCTTCAGGATCGGAGGCTGGCCATTTCACCGTGACCGATTGCGCGCCCAGCGGTAGCTCGATAATCACCGCTGCTTCAGCTGGTCGTTTGGGCGTAACCCTCGCAGGAACGAACGCCGGCAACGCCGCTGGCAGTTGATCCCGATAAAGCGGTAGCCACTTGCGAATGACGTTGGCGTTGATGCCATGGCGTATGGCCACGCTGGAGACGGTCGCACCAGGTTGCAGGCACTCCTGAACAACCTGGGCCTTGAACGGTTTGGGGTAAGAGCTTCGTTGGCGCATGGAAATCCCGGCGATAAGGGCTATCGCGTCCGCTTAAAAATACGCGGACACCATCGCCCTTAATGCGGGATTGCGGAAGGTGACTTGGCTGGACGCTTACCCTGCTCCTGCAGGAAGCAATGCCAGAATCGCAAGCAACGATATATGCGGGCAGAGGCTTTGCAGTTAGCTCTCTCGTCCTTGGCGTTTATCTCGGAGGATACTTTACCAAACGCCCCCCAATCGCCAACCAGCTCATCCAGCGATCAGGAATTTACGGTGACTTACTGAGCACCAGACAGCGGGTCGTATCCGCCTGACTCGGCAGAAGCAATTTCTGCCATTGCCCGGTGCTGGACTAGTGCGATCTGTGCAGCTTCCTCGATTTACCCCGTGTTGCACGTACAGGCTACCAACCTCTCAGGGCGCAATGGCAAAGCCGCCAAGGAGTGGGCCGAAAGTTAGGAAAGAGCCAACCCAAGCGTACAATAAGCATGAAGCTTGCCTCGCCCGCTAATCGGCAAGCGAATGCCCGCCACCCCTAACACTAGAGTCACACAATGAACCGTCCTTTGCTGCTGATTACTCTCGCCTGCACGGGGCTGACTGTGCTGATCTGGGGAGGCATCCGCACTCTGCAGGGGCCGGCCTTGGCCGGCTACCAGCTAACTGCGCAACCCCTCGTGCAGACGGTGGTGGCCACCGGCAGGATCGCCGCACTTTCGCGTGCGCAGGTAGGTAGCCAGGTAACCGGTGTGGTGATCGAGCGCCGAGTGACCGAGGGCGACGTGGTAGCTCCCGGCGACGTGCTAGCGGTGTTGCGAGCCGATGATCTGGTCGCTGCGGTACATGAAGCTGAAGCCGCGCTGGCGGAGTTGCAACAGTCCAGCCGGCCACAGGCGCAAGCCGCGTTGCGTGATGCGCAAGCTCGGCTTACTCAGGCCAGCCGGGAAGCCCGGCGCCGCCAAGAACTGCTAGGCAGGCAAATGATTTCCCGCGAGATCATGGAGCAGGCCGTACAGGCTGAAACCAGCGCGCGCGCAGCGCTCGAACAGGCACAACTGGCTGCTCGCACGCTGCAAGCCGGTCAGGCCAGCGAGCTGGCGGCGCAAGCAAGGGTAGCCAATGCTCGTGCGCAGCTGGCCAAAACCACCATTCGGGCCGAGCTGGCCGGTACCGTGTTGACCCGCAATGCAGAGCCTGGCGATCTGGTGCAACCCGGCACTGTTCTGTTTGATATTGCCCGCACAGGTGGCACCGAGGTGCTGGTGCCGCTGGATGAAAAGAATCTTGAGGTACTCGGTCTGGGCCAGCTGGCCACCTGTGTCGCGGATGCCTACCCGACCCGCCCTTTTAAGGCCAGAGTCGATTTCATCGCGCCGACTGTCGATCCACAACGCGGTACTGTGGATGTTCGCCTCAGTGTGGATCCGGCCCCGGATTTCCTACTGGAAGGCATGACGGTTTCAGTGAACATTGAAACCGGACGCCGCGACAATGCCCTGGCGGTGCCCAACGATGCGCTGACAGTTGTGGACGGTGAACACGCCGAGGTGTGGCGGGTGGTCGATGGCCAGGCCACGCGGCGTAAGGTCCGCCTCGGGCTACGGGGTCTGACGCAGACCGAGATCAGCGCAGGGCTGCAGGCCGGCGACTGGATTCTGGCTGATGCGCAAGCGTCCATCTCCGAGGGTGACCAGGTTCGGATGACGGCCACCGCCAAAGCGTCTTTTGACTCGCAAAGTCGAAATGAACTGCCTGCCCGACTGGACTAGTCCCGATGTGGATTGAATGGACCATCGCTGTCAGGTTCCTGCGTGAGGGCAAGGCACAGAGCCTGCTGATCCTCGTCGGCATCGCCGTCGGCGTAGCGGTCATCGTGTTCCTGACCGCACTAATCACGGGACTGCAGGACAACATCATCCAGCGCACGCTGGGCACTCAGGCCCACATCAAGGTGGAGCCACCGGAAGAACGCAACCGCGTGCTGCCCGTCGAGCCGGGCAGCGTGCATTTGTTGCTGGAAAACAAGCGTGCCCAGCGCCTGCGCTCGATCAACAACTGGCAGGAGGTGCGTAATGTGCTCGACAGTTTCCCGCAGGTCAGCGCGGTCTCGCCGGTGATCTCGGGGCCGGCCTTTGCCCGCCGTGGCGAGGCCCTGCAATCGACCGCACTGATCGGCATCGACGCGCAGCGCTACCAGCGCATCATCCCTATCCAGCAGGACATTATCGCCGGCGTCTTTCGCATCGGTGCCGGTGACGCCGTGATCGGCAGACAGCTGGCCGCAGACCTGGGCATGGCCGTCGGCGACAAACTGCGCTTGGATGGCGGTCAAGGTCGTGAGGCCGTGGTGAATGTTGCCGGCATCTTTGAACTGGGCGTGCGCGAACTCGACGCACGCTATGTGTACCTCGACATGAAGCAGGCGCAGGCCCTGCTCGATCTACCGGGCGCGGCCACCGCCATCGACCTGACGGTGACAGACATCTTTGCAGCGCAGGTGATTGCCGAACGTATCGGCCGCCTCACCGGCCTGAAGGCCGAAAGCTGGATGGAAACCAACACACAACTGATGAACGCTTTGCGCTCACAGAGCCTGTCCACTCAGATGATCAGCTTGTTCGTGGCCCTGAGCGTGGCACTGGGCATCGCCAGCGTGTTGTCGGTGAGCGTGGTGCAGCGCACGCGCGAGATCGGCATCCTGCGCGCAATGGGCACTCGTCAGTCACAGATGCTGCGGGTGTTCCTGATCCAGGGAGCGCTGTTCGGTCTAGCTGGCTCACTGCTGGGCGGCACGGCCGGCTATGGCCTGGTGGGCGCGTTCAACACCTTCGGTCCCAAGTTGTTCTATATCCCTCTCAATCCCTGGCTGTTGGCCTCTGCTGCGGCGCTGGCCACGGTTACCGGCATTCTCTCGGCGGCCTTGCCAGCACGGCGTGCGGCAGCGCTCGACCCGGTGGAGGCGATACGCCATGTCTGATCGGCAAGCGATGCAAGAGGTTCTGCGCCTGGTGGGTCTCAGGAAAGCCTACAACGTCGACACACCAACCGAGAATGAGGTGTTGCACGGGCTGGACCTGCGCCTACAACGCAACGACTTCGCCGCACTGGTGGGCGCTTCCGGTTCTGGCAAGAGCACCCTGCTCAACCTGATCGGGTTGCTCGACAAACCTACGGGCGGCGAACTCTACCTGCTCGAAGAACCTACCCGCACGATGGACGATACGCAGCGCACCGCACTGCGCGGCACCCGGATCGGTTTCGTATTCCAGTTCCATCATCTTATTCAGGCCTTCACGGCGCTGGAAAATGTGTTGATGCCGCTCATGCTGAGCACTGGCAAACCCACACCGCAACAGCGTGAACGGGCCACCGATCTGATGGCGCGGGTGGGCCTGCAAGGCATGGAGCAACGCAAGCCCGATCAGCTCTCCGGCGGACAGCAGCAGCGGGTGGCGGTCGCTAGGGCACTAATAACACGCCCGGCCCTGCTGTTGGCCGACGAGCCGACCGGAAACCTCGACAGCAAGTCGGCCGCCGAAGTCTTTCAACTGTTTCGTCAGTTCAACCGCGAATTTGGCTGCGCGGTGCTGCTGGTAACCCACGATCCGCGCCTGTCTGATCTGTGTGATCGCGTCATCACTCTCGCAGACGGCTACATAGAGAACGATGTGACCCGACAGGCATGATGAAACACCCGCGGCCGGCTCCGCTGGGCTGGGCTGGCAGCCTACGGGCAGCGACTTGGCCCAGCAAAGTCATAGGTATTAACACGATCACTAAGACCTGCCGCTTTGGGCTTCCCCCGCGGCCACACAAATTCGTTTTGTTGCTCTCTGCTGTTGCTGTCACAAATTGGCAACCCAGGAGTATGCAGGCCCCAACGTTAGCGATGCTTTTCTGGTGGAAAACTCTACCCTCGCAGGGACCAAGGCCGTGCAAGCTGCATCGAGGTTAGTGCGGTAGCTAACTCACTCGTCCTTGGCGCTTATCTCGGCGGAGACCTTGCCAAACGACTCCCAGTGACCCACCAGCTCATCCACGCGATCAGGAATGCGCGGTGACTTACTGAGCACCAGACAGCGGGTTGTACCCACGTACTCCTCAAGGAGGTAGAGCGTGTCTCCAACGTCGACGCCCATTTCCTGCAGAACGTCATCGGGTAGGCGAATAGCGCCGTCGCCATCCCAGTCCTCAATCACTACATGCTTCCGCATCGTAACCCCGTGAAACGGTTTAATGGGTGTCCGCAGGGGGAAGCAACGGCGAGCCGTTGCCAACGAAGTCCCGCGGTGCAGGCCGCCAGCTTAGCAAAAGCTCACGGTTTCAGAAGTGGCCGCTGTGGATTCCTCGCTACCCAATCTGGGAGCTGACGATTTATTGGTTCGAGGGTTAAAAACCCGAGCATCAGGTTACTGTGTGTCACAGCCCGATCATTTTTGCTGATTAGAGACAGGAGCTTCCGTCATGCATGCAACATCCAGAATTCGCGCATTCTCGACGGATCAAAGTGGCGTAATTCTACGCACGGCCCTGAGGGTCCTGGAGAAATGGAAGGCCACTACCGAGCAGGCGAGCAATGTTCTTCGTGTCTCGCGCAGCAGCATTTCTCGTGCTCATCAGGGCAAAGGCGTTGAACTCGACCGTGATCAACTGGAGCGGGCCAGCATTGTCTTGAACTGCCACGCTAGCCTGAGGCTGGTCTTTGATAACCCTGAAAACGTCTACGGCTTTATGGGGCTTGAGAACCAAAACGAATTCTTCAATGGACGTAAGCCGTTGGAAATTATGGCGCAGGGCGACCTCATGTCGCTTTTGGAGACCTACAAACGAATCGACGCATTTTGTGCGGTTAGTGAACCTGGTGCGGACTAATCCTCAGCACGAATGAGCGCTCATGGGTCATCCTGATTTCCCAATCTGGGTGTCGACGAAATTTTCAGCGCTAGCGTTAGAACAGTAGAACATCGGGTTACCGTGGCATCTCGTTTGTAATCGGGAGTACACGTTGATGAGATGGTTTTTTGTGACGATGTTGTGTGGTGGCGTTGGTCTTTGGGTGGGCGCCCAATACCAAATACCTCAGTGGATTATGTGGTTGTTGTTGTCACTGGGTACTGCTCTGTGGGTATTTGCCAAGTGGCATGAAAGCCGGGAAGCCGAGCAGGAGCGCAATCATGATCGTGCGTAATGATCAGGATTGGGCCGCATGGGATTTCGCAAATCTGCAGGCTTTGCAGCTTTCAACTAGGCAGACACTACTCGGCATCGCCCCCTATCTGGAGCGCCTGCAGAGTGGGCAGGACAACTTAAGGGAATTACAGGTAGATGGACTACTGTTCTTCGCGGTAGAGCTGATTGAGGGTGTGTTGGTAGACCCTGCGTTGCCTGCAGAATTCGAGAATCTAGACAGCCAGCAGCATACCTACGTATGCAAAGCCCGCTGGTGGAATCGTCCATTTATCGAGCGTTGTAGTTGGGAAGGACCTTATGGGCTGGAGGTGAGTCATCGGGCTAGCCACGCTGCGATAGGTAAAGTCTTCCCCGAACTGGCGGCAAGAGATGTGGAAAAACATATCGCAGCTTTAAAGGCACTCTGGTTTAGCGATTGGCCAACAGGGGTTCGCTACGAAGTGTGCTGTTTTGATAGCACCGCTACTGGCGGCTTAACGAGCTGGGGAACTTTTAATTCAATCCCCGAAGCGCTGGGCTGCATTATGGGTGGTAGGCGCTGGTAAGCGCTTTAGCTAGCCGCGACCTTCATATTCCGTCTGGGAGATAACGATTGACCCTACCGTATGAAAGAACTCGTACCCTCGTCAAAACAGAGGAGTTCTTGCGTGAGCTCTCCCGTGATGCGGGCCTACCGCAGGGAATCCGCAGTTATGCGAAAAGTTTACTCAGGCACTACCCCTCTTCAGCTGAGGTGTTCTCGCTGGGACGCTTGGAGGAATGCTTAGCAAGCGGTGCCGATGATGACGAATATCGGCGTCGAGTTATCGCCTACCACCAGCCGCTGCTCTGCTCGTCGCTGGAGCAGAAGCGATAGCAATGGCCCACTATTTGACTGAACCACCGGTATCTCAACTCGTTATGCAGCGAGTTAAGCGGCTGCGCAAAGGAAGACCTTTCAGCATCCGCGACTTTGCAGAGCTTGGTACGAGTACGGCCATCTCCAAAGCAGTAGCCCAGTTGGTTCGGCAAGGCGAGCTTGAGCGTGTGTGCCGTGGCATTTACATGCGCCCCCAATACAGCCAGCACACTGGCAGAGCTTTGCGTCCTGGGCCATTGGACTTGGTAAATCTGATTGCCAAGAAAAACAGTTGGACACTGCAGATTCATGGCGCTGATGCAGTGAGGCGATTCGGTCTGAGTACACAGATGCCGGTCATTCCGGTCTATTACACCAGTGGCCCTAGCCGATCGATATCTTTAGGCAAGGCAGATATAAGGCTTGTACATGCTGCTCCGATGGTTATGCAGCGCGCAGGAACCAAGGTCGGAATGGCCATCAGCGCTTTATTTTATCTCGGTAAAGGCGGCATCACTCAGGAGGATGTGGCTGTAGTTAAAAAAGCGCTTAGCCCCGAAGAAATGAACAAACTATTGGCCTGCAGAATGCCGAAATGGATGCGCATGGCGCTGATGCGAAGTTGCACTGTCTCAGCCACCGAGTTGCATTCCAGCTGACCGGGAATTTTCATTGGTATCGAACATTAAACACGGTAATGACGACCGGCCGAAATCGGCCGATTCTGTTGAAAAAGTCGGTTTCTGGGAGCGCTGCTTTTCGGCAGCTCAAAAATCGCTCGATTCAGGCGTTGCTACGTAAAAACCAAGACAGCTCCGCCTTCTGATCGAACCAGATTTCAACGTCGCTAACGCTCTTTCATGGGCAAAAATCGCGACGGGACTTTTTCAACAGAATCGGCCAAAAGCGGACGGCAGGTGTCTAGTAAATAAATCTGTCCCCTTCCCCTCCACGGTGGCTTGGACATCCTGGTCAATAACGCAGGTGTCTTTAATCCAAAGCCCTTCCTAGAGGTAAATCCAGCCGAGTACGACTGGTTCCTCGATACCATCCTCAAAGGCAAGTTCTTCATGGCCCAGGCGGCGAAAGCCATGCAACAGCGCGGTGGCGGCGCCATCGTACAAATCGGTTCGCTTTGTGCCATTCAGGCTATCAGTGCCACACCCTCAGCTGCCTACTCCGCCGCCAATACCGGCGTACATGCGCTTACCCGCAACCTGGCCATCGAGCTGGCCAGCTCGAACATCCGCATCAATACCTTAGCTCCGGCTGTGGTAGAGGCTCCGGTCTACGGAACCTTTATGGATGCTGAGTAGGTCAAGGAAGTGTTGCCGACCTTCGACGCTTTCCACCCGCCGGGACGCAATGGCCAACCTGCGGACGTGGCGTTAGCCATTCTCTTCCTCGCCTCGCAAGACGCTTCGTGGATCACCGGAACCGTAGTACCGGTTGACGGCGGTGACACCGCTGGACGGAACTGCGGGACGACCAGATTGAATAGCTGGAAAGACTATTTCGCCAATCTCATGAAATGCGTCGGCGAGTTTGGCAAGCTGGCTCCGGAAGCCATGCGTGGATTGAACATGCTTGACGTTGCTTGCTCATCAGACACCTCTCTATGACGAGCATTCTCGCCCTAGATGGGTGTCCGGGGTCAGTAGACCACTACGCGTCATCCTTCTCGTCGACGGCGACCAGCGTAATGGCACCACTGCTTTCGTCCAGTTTGTCGCTGTAGCCGCAGGCGACACATTCGCGGTGCGGCACACCTTCCACGAACCACATGCGTACGCTGTCCATGCGCTCGCACGCGGGACAACTAGCGCCAACGATGAACTGCTTCTTCGGCTCCAGCGCTGCTGGGGCAGCGGGTACTTTCGGCTGCTCGTTCATGATTCACCCCGGTTGCGCAGGAAATCTCCGGTCTTGGCGAAGGCATCTTTCAGGTAGGCACGCAGCTCGGCATCCATCGGCGTGTCGTCCAGCGCCAGATTCATGCAGTGCAGCCACTGGTCGCGCTCGCTCTTACCAATAGAGAACGGCAAATGCCGGGCGCGCAGGCGCGGATGGCCGTGCTTTTCGATGAAGCGCTGGGGGCCGCCGAGCCAGCCGCTGAGAAAGTCGAAGAACCTATCGCGGATCTCACGGGTGTCGGGGTTGTGCATGTCGCGCACGATCTCAACGCCCTGCTCACTGAACATCAGGTCGTAGAAGCGATCAACCAGCTGGCGCAGCGGCTGGTCCCCGCCCAGTTGCTGATAGGGGATTAATTCGGATGCGATTGCCATGAGGGCCTCTTGCAGCGGAAGGTGCCGGCGCAGGATCAGCCCTGCGCCCGCCATAGGATCAGGTAGCCAAGGCCGAGGAGCAGCCAGCAGCCCAGCGGATGGAAAATCGTGCGCCACAGTCGGCTGTACGGATCGAAACCGACGCCGTGGACGAAGCCGCCGCTGATGCCGAGCATCACCAGCATCAGCAGGCTGTGGCTGTAACCGCCCTGATCGTCCAGGTAGGCCGCAGGGTGAATTAGCAGCAGCAAGGCCAGCGGGCTGGCCAGCAGCAGCGACAGCGCCCGGCTCCATGGACGCCGCAGCAGGGGGCGGACCTCAGTCGTCACCGACCGGTTCCTCATCGAGGTTCTGCGTGGTCTCCAGCCATAGGGCATTGATGATGCCGAAGCTGCAGGCCAGCAGCACGCCGAGAATCCAGGTGAAGTACCACATCTGTCGTTCTCCTTGGCCCTGAGTGGGCATTGATCGGATAGGAGCAAGTTTGTTCGCGATGCCGTGTGATGATCGCCAGCAAACGAGCTCCTACGGTTCGGGGTTTCAGTACAGGCCGTGCGGGTTGCTTTCGATGGTCTGGTCGGTCAGCCGGCCCCACATGCGGGTGTAGCACCACAGGGTGTAGAGCAGGATCAGCGGGACGAAGATGCCCGCCACCACCAGCATGATGCCCAGGGTCTTGTGGCTGGACACAGCGTCCCATACGGTCAGGCTCGACGCCGGGTCGAGGCTGGACGGGAAGACGAAGGGGAACAGCGCGAAGCCCGCAGTGCAGATGGTGCCGACGATGGCCAGGCTGCTACCGAGGAAGGC
This sequence comes from Pseudomonas sp. FFUP_PS_473, assembly GCF_002858665.1. Taxonomy (NCBI): domain Bacteria; kingdom Pseudomonadati; phylum Pseudomonadota; class Gammaproteobacteria; order Pseudomonadales; family Pseudomonadaceae; genus Pseudomonas; species Pseudomonas sp. FFUP_PS_473. Next base: position 15,386 of record NZ_PJQQ01000030.1, on the reverse strand, counting down.
CACGCCGCCTCGGCTGAACAGCGCGCCGAGCAGCGCCAGTACACCGCCAGCCAGGCCCGCCAGCGGGGCGATGCGGGTCAGCGGGTACTGCGCGTAGTTGGCCAGCCAGCCGCTGTTGTTGAGGCTTACCTGCTTGTGCAGCGGGTTGAGCGCCGCGCCCAGATCGGCGAAGCCGCCGACCAGGCTGAAGCCCTGGATGCCCAGCGCCAGCCAGGCCCCTGCGCCGGCGAAGGCAATCAGGAACACCAGCGCGCACAGCTGGGTAGCCCTGCGCGAGCGCTGGTACAGATCGGCGTCGGTACGCATCATCAGCCAGGCGCCACCATGGGCACAGAGCATGCTCAGGCTGACCACCCCGGCGAGCAGGGCGAACGGGTGCAGCAGGGCGAAGAACGAACCCTCGTAGGTGGAGCGCATCAGATCGTCGAGGCGGAACGGCAGGCCGAGGAACAGGTTGCCGAAGGCCACACCGAACAGCAGTGCCGGGGCCGCGCCGCCGACGAAAAGCGCCCAGTCCCAGGCGCTGCGCCACTTCTGGTTTTCCAGCTTGCTGCGGTAGTCGAAGCCGACCGGGCGACAGAACAGCGCGAACAGCACCAGCAGCATCGCCCAATACAGTCCGGAGAAGGCTACCGCGTAGACCATCGGCCAGGCGGCGAACAGTGCGCCGCCGGCGGTGATAAACCACACCTGGTTGCCATCCCAGTGCGGCGCGATGGTGTTGATCGCCACCCGCCGCTCGTTGTCGGTCTTGCCGACGAAGGGCATCAGTGCCATGGCGCCCATGTCGAAGCCGTCGGTCAGGGCGAAGCCGATCAGCAGCACGCCAACCAGCACCCACCAGATCAGCTTGAGGCTTTCATAGTCGAACATGGTTGTCTCCTCAGGCGGCGGCCGGCTGCTGTTGTTCGAAGTGGTAACGCCCGGTGTGCAGGCTGGACGGGCCGAGGCGGGCGAACTTGATCATCAGGTACATCTCCACCACCAGCAGCAGGCTGTAGAAGGCGATCAGCGCGGTCAGCGAACCCCACACGTCGCCGGCCGACAGGCTGGAAGCGGACAGGTGGGTGGGCAGCACCTCGCCGATGGACCAGGGCTGGCGGCCATGCTCGGCCACGTACCAGCCGGTCTGCGCGGCGATCCATGGCAGCGGCAGGCTGAGCAGCGCCCACTTCAGCAGCCAGGGCTTGCGCTCCTCGTTCTTGTGCGCCGAGGCCCAGAAGGCGCAGGCGAACAGCGCCAGCATGAGGAAGCCGCAGGCGACCATGATGCGGAAGGTCCAGAACAGGCTGAACACGTTGGGGATGGTGTCCAGCGCGGCTTGCTTGATCTGCGCCTCGCTGGCGTCCACCACCTTGGCGGTGTACTTCTTCAGCAGCAGGCCGTAGCCAAGGTCCTGCTTGACCGCCTCGAACGCGGCAATGGTCGCGGCGCTCTTGTCGCCGCCACGCAGCTGCTCCAGCAGCGCGTAGGCCTGCATGCCGTAGCGGATGCGCAGCTCATGCTCGGCCACCAGCTGCTTGATGCCCTTGACCTCGGTATCCAGCGAACGGGTGGCGATCAGGCCCAGCGCGTAGGGAATCTTCACCGCGTAGTCGGTACGCATTTCCTCCTGGTTGGGCAGGCCGAACAGGGTGAAACCGGCCGGCGCGGGGTGGGTTTCCCACTCGGCCTCGATGGCCGCCAGCTTGGTCTTCTGTACGTCGCCGATCTCGTAGCCGGACTCGTCGCCCAGCACGATGACCGAGAGGATCGAGGCCAGGCCGAAGGCAGAGGCGATGGCGAAGGAGCGGCGGGCGAAGCCCAGGTCACGCTTCTTCAGCAGGTAGTAGCTGGAAATCGCCAGGACGAAGATCGCCCCGGTGACATAGCCGGCCGCCACGGTGTGGACGAACTTGACCTGCGCCACCGGGTTGAACAGCAGGGCGCCGAAGTCGGTCAGCTCCATGCGCATGGTTTCGTAGTTGAACTCCGCGCCGACCGGATTCTGCATCCAGCCGTTGGCGATCAGGATCCACAGTGCCGAGAGGTTCGAGCCGATGGCCACCAGCCAGGTCACCGCCAGGTGCTGGACCTTGGACAGGCGATCCCAGCCGAAGAAGAACAGGCCGATGAAGGTCGATTCGAGGAAGAACGCCATCAGCCCCTCGATGGCCAGCGGCGCGCCGAAGATGTCGCCGACGTAGTGGCTGTAGTAGGCCCAGTTGGTGCCGAACTGGAACTCCATGGTCAGCCCGGTGGTGACGCCGAGGGCGAAGTTGATGCCGAACAGCTTGCCCCAGAACTTGACCATGTCCTTGTAGACCTGCTTGCCGGTCATGACGTAGACCGACTCCATGATGGCAAGCAGGAAGGCCAGGCCCAGCGTCAGGGGCACGAACAGGAAGTGGTACATCGCGGTCATGGCGAATTGCAGACGCGACAGGTCGACGACGGTTTCCGAGATCATCTCGGGGTCTCCTCGGCAAGGGGGGAAGACGGTGTGGCAGGACGGGTGAACAGATGGCTGTCCAGGCGTTCGGTGCCGTTTTCAGGCAGGGTCGGTTGGTCGAACCAGATGGCCTTGATGCCGAGCAGCAGGGCCAGTTTGATCAGCAGGATCGCGGTGATTTCCCGTACCAGCGGGAGGCGCCAGGGTGATCGGGGGGCGGCTTTACTCATTTTGGTTCACCGGAGGAATCTGGGCGGCAAAAAAGTGCTTCAGTTCAACCTCACGCCCCCATCATTTACCTGCTGATAAGAATACTCGTGGGGGTATTTTAGGGTTTTGATTCGAGTCAAAGCCCTTTGCTGTTTAAGGCGAGCATCTACGGCTGTATCGGGAATTGGTATCAAGGCTCTCCTACAAGCGCATCAGTCGCTTGCAGGAAAGCCAAGCATCCGCCGGGAGCTATTCCTCAAGCAGGCTGCGCAGCATCCAGGCAGTCTTCTCGTGGACTTCCAAGCGCTGCGTGAGCAGGTCGGCAGTGGGCTGATCATCGGCCGCTGTCACCGTGGGGAAAAGCTTGCGTGCAGTGCGCGCCGTCGCTTCCTGAGCCTCCACGAGGTGGCGAACCATGTCATCCGCTTTGGGCACGCCTTCGACTTCCTTGATGGATGCCAGCTTGACGAACTCCTTGTACGTGCCCGGAGCGGGGTGCCCCAGAGCGCGAATACGCTCGGCGATCATGTCCAGTGCATTCCACTGCTCGGTGTATTGCAGCATGAACATCTGATGGAGGCCGTTGAACTGCGGGCCCGTTACGTTCCAGTGGAAATTGTGAGTCATCAGATACAGCGTGTAACTGTCTGCCAACAGGGCAGATAGGCCTTTGACGATTTTTGTGCGATCAGCGCTGCTGATGCCTATATCGATGGGCTTGATCTTCTTACTTGCCATCTTCATTTCCTTTTTTGGCTGAGTGGTGATCTGTCTGGAAAAATTTGCAGCAGGGGTGTTAGCACGAGTGAAAAATTGACCCTTGGTTTCTGCTCAGTGGAAACCGAGACGCTAGCACCTCTACTGCACTCGCTATTCAGCACAAGGCATCCTGTTTCAACCTCAGTTATTGCCTTGGGCAGGTTTTGATACCTACAAGGCTATACGCCGGGCACCAGCTCAAGGCGCCAGTGGCCAGTGGCAGCACGCCAATCCATGCCCAAATGGGGCCACCCAGTACTGCCCAGAGGATGAGCGCCACCCCAGCCAGAATGCGAATGAGCCTGTCGATACCACCTACGTTTTTCTTCATGATCGAACTCCATTAAAGACTGTTATTGGCACGGTACATCTTGAGAGGGTTCATCTTGGCGCTCCATGGCAGGCCGCTGTTCTGCCAGCCGCCTTGCAGGCGGAAACCAGCTTGCGGTCCTTCCTTGAGTGCAGGCCCCTGGAAGCCGTCGATTACATAACGCGCATTGGGAAATCCATTGGCTCGTAAGAAGTCCGCACTTGGCTTGCCGCGCTCGCTGCCGGAGCGGCACATGGTGATGATTTCGGCGTCAGCACTCAGGCCGCGCTCTTTGAGTGCTGCGCGGACTTCTTCGATGAAGCGAGGATTTTGCGTCACCTTGTAGGAGCCCCGCTCATCATCCCAAGTGGTGCGGTCCACCAGCAGGTAAGGAATATTGATGTCTACTGCATCGGTGAAGCCCACGAACATGATTTCCACCGGATCCCTGACATCGATGAACAGGAGCTTGGCCTCTCCTTGGCCCAGTTTGGCGTAGGTCTCCTGAGCACTGACACCGATGTCTGTATCAGCCAGGGCCGGCAGGCTTACAAGAGCCAGCAGCGTGGCAATGATTAGAGCTTTCATGCGTGTTCTCCTTGTCATTCGAAAGGCGGGAGCGTGGGGCGGGCGATGGGCTTACCTGCTTCTTGCCAAGCGTCGTAGCCACCCTGAATCGATCTGACCTGCAGATAACCCATATCTGCCAGGCTGCGAGCAGCCAGCGCAGCACGGCCGCTGGTCTTGCAGTACAGCATCAAATTCAGATCGCGGGCCGCCAGCTCAGGGCTATTGCTGAGCCTGAACTCCAGCAGGCCACGTGGAATGTTGATGGCACCTGGAATATGTCCTGCCTGGTACTCATCGGGTTCGCGTACATCAATCACAGCGTCAGCTTCGCGCATCAGCATTTCGGCAGCATCCAGGCTGACTTCGTCGATGTGTTGGCGGGCTTCCTCCACCAGGTCGTGTGCGGTCTTCATGGGGTTCTCCTGTCGGATGCTGTGAGTGAGTGACTGTGCTCAAGGGAGCCGTGGATCAGTTCTGGCGCCAAGGTTTTCAGAGCCTGGAACTGGCTGATGAAAACCTGCCCCCCGAAGCGATCTAGAAAGTCCGAGCGGCGCAGTTGATCCATGACCGGCCCTTTGACTTCTGACAGGTGCAGTTGTACCCCGGCGGTGTGCAGGCGCTCGGCGATAGTCTCTAGAGAGTCCAGGGCACTGGCATCGATCAAGTTGACCCCAGGGCACATCAGCACCAAATGTCGTACCTGCGGGCGGGAAGCGATCAGCTCGCTGATGCGCTCCTCCAGAAAGCGTGCGTTGGGGAAGTAGAGGCTTTCATCGACTCGCAGTGACAGCACACTGGGGGCCTCGATCACGTCAAAGCGTTGCACATTGCGAAAGTGCTCACTGCCCGGTACCAGGCCAACCACCGCCACATGAGGACGGCTGGTGCGATACAAGAACAGCAGTAGCGAGAGGCCCACACCTATGAGGATGCCAGCCTCCACGCCGATTAGCAGGACGCCGAGGAGTGTGGCCAGCTGGGCCGTGCCGTCCTGCCGAGAGTACTGCCAGGTACGCTTGAGCGAGCCCAAGTCGACCAGGCTGAGCACCGCGACGATGATGGTGGCAGCCAGCACGGCTTGGGGAAGGTCATGCAGTAACGGTGTTAGTAACAGTGCGCTGAAAGCAATTCCTGCTGCGGTGAATACCCCAGCCATAGGCGTCTGTGCACCGGCGTCATGGTTGACTACCGAGCGCGCAAAGCCTCCGGTGACTGGAAATCCACCGCTCAGTGCGGCGCCCAGATTGGCGGCACCCAGTCCCAATAGCTCGCTGTCCGGCTCGATGCGTTGGCGCTGCTTGGCAGCCAGCGTCTGGCCAACCGAAACGGACTCGACGAAGCCAACCAGGCTGATCAGCAATGCAGCCGGCAACAGCTGTAGCGCCAAGTGCAGATCTAACGAGGGTAACGTCAAGCCTGGCAGCCCCTGCGGGATTGCACCCACCACCTTGACGCCAGTCTGATCGAGCTGCAGCCCTTTGACGGCCAGGATAGCGAGGATGATCGCCAGCACAGGTCCAGCCTTGGCCAGGTTGCCGGCCGCTTGGGCAGAAAGACCCATTCTTTGCAGGAGCGGCCTTAAGCGGGCCCGAGCCCACCACAGCCAGGCCAGGCTCAGGATGCCGATCAGCAGGGTAGGCCAGTGCGTGGTTGGTAATGCCTTGAATAGAGCCGGAACCAGTTGCAGAAGGTTTTCTCCGGATACTGAGATGCCCAGCAGATGCTTGACCTGGCCAATAGCAATCAGCAGGCCGGAAGCGCTGATGAAACCCGAGATTACGGGGTGGCTGAGGAAGTTGGCGATGAAGCCCAGACGCAAAAATGCCATCAGGGTCAGGATCAGGCCGGACATCAGGGCCAGCAGGAGAGCGGCCCCTGCATAGGCAGGGCCTCCCTCAGGGAACAGTGGCTGCAGCGCGGCTGCGGTCATCAGCGAAACTACGGCCACTGGGCCGACCGCCAGAGTGCGGCTTGAACCAAACACTGCGTAGAGAAGCAGGGGCAGCAGGCTGGCGTATAGGCCGCTGACTGGTGGAAGCCCCGCGAGCATGGCGTAGGCCAGGCTCTGCGGGATCAGCATCAGTGTGACTATGAGTGCAGCCAGCCCATCCTGGGCCGCATGGGATCGATCATAATGCCGCCCCCACTCCAGGCAGGGCAGCCATTGGCTGATGCTCATTTTCGTGGTTCCTGCCCAAAGTCGCAGGCCGCAGATGCTTCCACCGGCAGAGGCTCATGGGGCAGGCGCTTGGGCTCGGCCAGCCATTCGCGCCCGCGCAGCATCATGTCGAAGTAGATGCTGGGCATCATTTTCACTTTCAGGTCCCAGGCCAAGCGGCGGGGTACCGCTGGGTCGAGCGGAAAGGTCGGTAGCAGCTTGCCGCCATAGCCAAACTCGGCCAATACGACCTTGCCGCGCTCGACCGTCAGCGGGCATGAGCCATAGCCGTCGTAAAGAGCGCGGGGCCCTTTGCCTGTCAGTATGGAGAGCACGTTCTCGGCTACTACCGGTGCCTGTTTGCGCACGGCGGCGGCGGTCTTGGCGTTGGGTGCGGCGCACACATCGCCGAGACTGAAGATATTGCCGAAGCGTGGATGGCGCAGGGTCTCATGATCAGCCTCGATCCAGCCGTCAGCATTCGCCAGTGGGCTCTGACTGATGAATTCGGGGGCACGCTGAGGGGGTACAACATGCAGCAGGTCGAAAGATTTCTCGATTTCCCGGCTGTTGCCTTGGGCGTCCACCTGCCTGAACCAGGCTTTGCGCCCCGGCCCGTCGACGGCCAGAAGGTTTGTATTGAAGTTGAGGTGGGTGCCGTAGCGCTCGACATACTGCATCAGCGGCGGCACGAAGGTGGGTACGCCGAACAGCACGGCACCGGCGGAGCAGAAGTCGACCTCAATGTTCGACAGCACACCTTGCTTCAGCCACCAGTCGCAGGAGAGATACATCGCCTTCTGGGGCGCGCCCGCGCATTTGATCGGCATGGGTGGCTGGGTGAACAGAGCTCTTCCCTGGCGCAGATTCTGTACCAGTTGCCAGGTGTAGGGGGCCAGCTCGAATTGGTAGTTCGAGGTGACGCCATGCTTGCCTAGGGTTGCCTTGAGTCCCTCGATGCCCTCCCAGTGCAGTGATAGCCCGGGGCAGACGATTAGCGTGCGGTAGCCAACGCGGTTGCCGTCTTCCAGAACAACACGCTGCTGGTCCGGCTCAAAGCCGGAAACGGCGGCTTTAATCCATTGGGCGCCGCGAGGAATGCAGCGGGCCATGGGGCGCTCCGTGCGAGCGCGGTCGAATATGCCACCGCCTACCAGGGTCAAGCCAGGCTGGTAATAGTGCTGTTCACGCGGCTCGACAATTGCTATGCGCAGGCCGGGCTCTCGTCTCAGCAAACTGGCACTGACTGCGCAACCAGCAGCGCCGCCACCTACTACCAGCACGTCATAGCGCTGGGTGGGTGTCAGGTCGGTCTTTGGCACGCTGAGGGGCGCTTTCTGCCAGCGTTCCTCCAGTCGGGGGGCGAGTCCTGTAAGGTCATAGCCAGCATCGCGGGTTGTGGCGAGTAACGTCAGTGGGTCGAGGTGATGAGCTTCGCTCAGGGCCCACAGGCTGGTTGAACGGGTGCCAGTGCGGCAGAAGGCCAGCACTGGGCCGCGCACCCTGTCGAGCAGCTCGCCAAAGGCACTGACATTATCATCGCTGATCTGACCGGAGCGAACTGGCAGGTAGTGATATTCCAGGCCGCTGGCCTCGGCTGCGGCTTGCATCTCGGCGGATGAGGGCTGGCCTTCGCCTTCACCATCCGGCCGGTTGTTGATCACGCTGCGGAATCCAGCGGCAGCTAAGGTACCCATGTCGGCCGGCTGCAGCTGGACCGCCACGGCGATGAAGGGCGTCAGACGTTTGAGCGAGTCCATGGTGTCACCTCAGAGCACGTCGAGCGGGATCTTCAGGTAGCGCGTGCCATTGTCTTCGGCAGGAGGGAGCTGGCCGGCACGCATGTTGACCTGAACCGAGGGCAGGATCAGGGTCGGCATGCCCAGCGTGGCGTCACGCTTGCTGCGCATGGCGACGAACTCCTCCTCGCTGACACCTTGGTGAACATGCACGTTGTGCGTGCGCTCCTCGGCGACCGTGGTCTCGTAGCGATAGTCATCCCGTCCAGGCGCTTTGTAGTCGTGACACATGAACAGGCGGGTTTCCCCTGGCAGACTGAACAGTTTGCGGATCGACCGGTACAGGGTATGTGCGCTGCCGCCAGGGAAGTCGCAGCGAGCAGTTCCGTAATCGGGCATGAACAGGGTATCGCCGACAAAACCGGCATCCCCAATCACATAGGTCATGCAGGCGGGAGTATGTCCTGGAGTATGCAGCGCACGCGCCTCGATACTCCCCAGTCGGAAAGTCTCACCATCCTGGAATAAGTGATCAAATTGGCTGCCGTCGGTTGCGAATTCGGTGCCCGCATTGAACAGCTTGCCGAAGGTGTTCTGCACCGTGGTGATGTTGGCGCCTATGCCTAGCTTGCCGCCTAGCTCACGCTTCAGATAAGGGGCTGCAGACAGGTGATCTGCATGCACATGGGTTTCCAGCAGCCATTGAACCTTAAGCTCTTGGCTCCGGACATGGGCGATCAGGCGATTTGCACTGGCGAAGGATGTGCGACCAGCTGCGGGATCATAGTCCAGGACGGAGTCAATGATGGCGCACTCGTGGGTGCTGGGATCACTGACCACATAGCTGTAGGTGTAGGTAGCAGGGTCAAAGAATGCTTCAACTTTGGGTTGCATGATAGCGCTCCTTTCAGATACCCCTGGGGTATGTGAGTAAGCCTATCTGTTTTCTGGTTCTATGCTTAGAACATTATCGAATATGAGATTAGGCGAAGCCTTTCCTGTGCAATGATTTTGAGATTATGTGATTGATATATAAGGATTTATATCGTTTATTGGATGACGATTGTACTGCTCGTCATCAACCCTGATGAGTCTCTAGACTTTACGTTCCTATGCCTGCTGGTGGCTGCAATGAGCATGTGATCACCTTGCGTAGGTATGACCTAGGCTTTTAGGACCATAGTCAAAATCAATACCCCAGGCAGTATAGGGATGGCCAGCTTCTGCTAGGTTGTCTTAACTCGCTTGCAGCTCTTCGACGAGTCGCAGTGAATCAAGCTGGTTCGTGCTCATGTGTCGCGAGCTGGTCTTACCTTGGAATCTGGGAGAATGAAATGGATACAAATCGTCCGAGTGCTGCGGGTCAATGTCCCGTGATGCACGGCGCCAATACCTCTTCTGGTAAGTCGAACATGGAGTGGTGGCCCAACGCTCTCAATCTCGACATCCTGCATCAGCACGACCGCAAGACGAATCCTTTCGCGCCAAGCTTTGACTACCGAGAAGAGGTCAAGAAGCTCGATGTTGCCGCCCTCAAGCGTGACCTCGTAGCACTGATGACTGATAGCCAGGACTGGTGGCCGGCGGACTGGGGGCACTATGGTGGCCTGATGATCCGCATGGCTTGGCATGCGGCGGGTACCTATCGCGTGGCTGATGGCCGCGGTGGTGCGGGATCCGGTAATCAGCGTTTCGCGCCGATCAACTCTTGGCCAGACAACGCCAACCTGGACAAAGCTCGTCGTCTGTTGTGGCCGATTAAGAAGAAGTATGGCAACAAGATCAGCTGGGCTGATCTGATCGTGTTGGCCGGCAATGTGGCCTACGAGAGTATGGGGTTGAAGACGTTCGGCTTCGCATTCGGCCGTGAGGATATCTGGCATCCCGAGCAGGATATCTATTGGGGTTCGGAGAAGGAGTGGCTGGCCCCGAGCGGCAGCGAGGGTAGTCGTTACTCTGGGGAGCGGGATCTGGAAAACCCGTTGGCAGCAGTGATGATGGGGTTGATCTATGTGAACCCAGAGGGGGTTGACGGCAAACCCGACCCTCTAAAGACCGCGCATGACGTGCGAATCACCTTCGCCCGCATGGCGATGAATGACGAAGAAACCGTCGCACTCACCGCTGGGGGTCATACCGTGGGCAAATGCCACGGTAATGGCAACGCTGCGAATCTCGGGCCGGCACCGGAGGGTGCAGACCTGGAAGAGCAAGGGCTTGGCTGGAACAACCACAAAACCCGTGGAATTGGGCGTGACACCGTGACCAGCGGCATCGAGGGCGCCTGGACCACTCATCCGACCACTTGGGATAACGGCTATTTCTACCTGTTGCTCAACTATGACTGGGAGCTGAAGAAGAGCCCTGCTGGCGCGTGGCAGTGGGAGCCGATCAACATCAAGGAAGAAGACAAGCCGGTGGATGTAGAAGATCCGAGTATCCGCTACAACCCGATCATGACCGATGCAGATATGGCCATGAAGATGGATCCGGAGTATCGCAAGATTTCCGAGCGCTTCTACAAGAATCCCGCCTACTTCAGCGACGTGTTTGCACGAGCTTGGTTCAAGCTGACTCATCGCGATATGGGGCCGAAAAGCCGCTACATCGGCCCGGAAATTCCGCAAGAGGACCTGATCTGGCAAGACCCAGTACCTGCTGGTCGCACTGACTATGATGTGGCTGCCGTCAAGGCCAAGATCGCGGCGTCTGGCCTTTCGATCGGCGACATGGTCTGTACGGCCTGGGACAGCGCTCGAACCTTCCGTGGGTCGGATATGCGGGGTGGCGCGAACGGTGCTCGTATCCGTCTGGCGCCGCAGAAAGACTGGGAGGGTAATGAGCCGGCACGCCTTGCCCGAGTGCTAGGGGTTCTCCAAGGAATTGCCGACGAGAATGGGGTCAGTGTCGCTGATGTGATTGTTCTCGCGGGCAATCTGGGGGTTGAGCAGGCCGCCAAGGCTGCCGGTTTTGCCATTACTGTCCCGTTCACACCTGGGCGTGGTGACGCCACGCAAGACATGACGGATGTCGAGTCTTTTGAAGTGCTTGAGCCCTTGCATGACGGCTTCCGCAACTGGCTGAAGAAGGACTATGTGGTCAGTGCCGAAGAGATGCTGCTGGATCGAGCCCAGTTGATGGGGCTGACAGCTCCGGAAATGACGGCATTGATCGGTGGTATGCGAGTCCTTGGTACCAACCATGGAGGTAGTCAGCATGGCGTATTTACCAGTCGTGTCGGGCAGTTGACCAATGACTTCTTCGTCAATTTGACTGATATGGCCAACACATGGGCGCCTGCAGGCCGGAATCTCTATGAGGTTCGTGATCGCAAGAGTGGCGCGCTCAAGTGGACTGCCAGCCGAGTGGATTTGGTCTTCGGATCCAACTCGATACTGCGTTCGTACGCCGAGGTTTATGCCCAAGACGATAACCGTCAAAAGTTCGTGCAGGACTTTGTTGCCGCCTGGGCCAAGGTGATGAATGCTGATCGCTTTGACATCGCTTAATCTCGTGAGCTGAGAAAAGCCCAGCCGATGACGGCTGGGCTTTATTTATTTCCGAGGTGGGGCTCAGCCCTTAGCAGGACAGTTATTCGGTGAAGATTCTCTTGGATGGTTCCCAAGACTTCTTTTTGGTTGGAAGCCGTGATGATCTGCGTACGTCTTAGGATGTCCGCTGTGATTGCTGGAGCCCACACATGCGCAAGCAGAAGGTTGCCATCGTCGGTGGCGGCTTAGCCGGTGTTTATGCTGCCTACCGCCTAGACCACGCTGGGATCGACTTTGATCTATTTGAGGCTCGCAGTCGTCTGGGAGGGCGTATCCACTCGACTAAGACTGGTTTGGATCTGGGGCCAACCTGGTTTTGGCCTGACTTCCAACCCCGTATGCACGAACTAGTGGCTGAACTGGGTTTAGACACATTCGCTCAGCACGAACACGGTGATGCGTTGCTAGAGCAAGGGCTTGGTCAGGTATCGCGCCGCCAGGGTTATCGTTCGGGTAATACTGCAATGCGAATCGAAGGCGGTACGACTCGTCTGATCACGACACTGACTGCCAGCTTGCCCGCCAGTCGAATCCGTCTCAGCACCGAGGTGGTCGCAGCCTACCTTGATGAGAACGGAGCAGCATTGCGTCTAGGCGCCGATCATCCCGAGTTGCATTCGTACAGCCACATTTGGCTGGCTATACCTCCTCGCCTCACGCGCCGCATTGCCTTAACTCCGGCGCTGTCAGATCACAGCCTCAGGCGCCTGTGCTCGGTTCCAACCTGGATGGCGGCGCATGCCAAATATGTCGCGCGCTACTCACATCCGTTCTGGCGCGAACAAGGGCTATCGGGTGATGCTTTCAGCTCCGTTGGCCCGCTCGGGGAAATCCACGATGCAAGCAATGGTGAAACATCGGCGCTGTTTGGTTTCTTCGCCATCGGCGCTGCACAGCGTGGGCGGATCGGTGAAGCGGAACTCCTCAATCTATGCCGGGCGCAGTTGATCCGCCTATTCGGCGACGAGGCAGACACACCTTTGGAGGATTGGATTCAGGACTGGGCCGCAGAACCGTTCACTGCTACAGCAGAAGACCAAACGCCTCCCCGCTGGCATAGCCTCCATGACTTAACAAATGCGGTTGGTCACCCTTGGGGTGGCCGACTAGCTCTGATCGGGAGCGAAGCTGGCGGCGAGCATGGAGGTTATATGGAAGGGGCATTGCTGGCAGTAAATGCAGCCTTGAGCCGGGTACTAGAGGCCCTCCTAGGAGACGATACTGAGTGACCGCTTCTGGCCGACTCTATGAATGGTTGCCGAGCTCACTGAGCAACTGGTTGACCTGCATACTGCTCTGCTCCATGTCGTTTACTGCGCGCAGGACCTTGTTCCAGTCCTGGCTTTGGGCGGCATGCAGAGCCTCATGGGCGGCATCGTGTATCAGTCGGTGCGGTTGTTCCAACTGTTGGTAGCTGCGTAGACGGCCATAGAGAGCCTGGGTATCGCTGTTTTCGCACCACTGCCCGAGTCGGCAAGTGTGGTGGTCACTAAGTTGAGTGTTGCTGTCGTGCTTGAACAGGCGCTGATAGACGGACAGCTTGAATAGCAGGTGGTCGAGTTTGACGGATTCGCAGAAAGAGCCGAGGGCAATACCCTCGATCAGTTGGTTCATGTGCTCGCCGAGCACCACCATTTCATCAAGAGTCTGAGCTGAGCTGGAGACATCGCCAGCCAGGCGCGAGGCTTCCTCTGAGAGGGTACCGATGGAACGGCTGGCGGTTTCGGTTTCCTGATTGATCGAGCCGACAAGCTGGCTGATTTCCTGGGTGGCCTGGGAAGTGCGCTGGGCCAGGGCGCGTACCTCGTCGGCAACCACGGCGAAACCGCGACCTTGTTCACCGGCCCGGGCAGCTTCAATGGCAGCGTTAAGAGCCAGCAGGTTGGTCTGGTCGGAAATTGCTTTGATTAGCTCGACGATGCGGCTGATCTCGCTGACCCGCTGACGCAGAAGTTCGACGCTCTGCACGCTGCTGATGCCCTGCTCGGCCATGATGCCGAGAGAGCTGGAGAAGCCGCCGAGCAGCGCCGAGGTTTGCTCGAAGACACCACTGTGCTGGCGCAGCTTGTCAACTTCACCATGCAGTCGGTTGGCTTGAGTCACAACACCATCACGGGTTTGTGACAGCGAGTCCTCGAACTGATCCAGTCTACTGTGCAGCTGGCTTTGGTATCGATTCTGTACATTCAGGTCTGTCAATTCTTGTTGATTCGACTGCTGCAGGCTACGCAAGGCCTCAAGCTCTTGCTGCATTGTGCGCTTTTCCCGCTCAAGCTGACTGACTTGTTGTTGCAGTGCTTCACTGCGCATGCGCCACTTGCGGTCGAACATGGTTTGACTCCGAGAATTCGATAGGCCGTTTCTACTTATCGCCTGTGACCTGTAGAACTTAAGGAAACTCTGAAAAAGACTTTCAGATTTGGTGAAATAGCCGCCTGATCCGAACACGACGGTTGAGCCCCGATGAAACAGATGTCCTTCGCCGATGCCGAGTACGCTGGCAAACGTAAGCAGACCCGCCGCGAGCGTTTCCTGATCGAGATGGATCAGGTCGTGCCCTGGAAGGGTCTGATTGCCTTGATCGAGCCGTATTATCCGAAAGGCGAAGGTGGTCGTCCGGCGTATCCGTTGATGGCGATGTTGCGAGTTCATCTGATGCAGAACTGGTTCGGCTACAGCGATCCGGCGATGGAAGAAGCGCTGTACGAGACCACTATCCTGCGCCAGTTTTCGGGACTGCATCTGGATCGGATTCCCGATGAAACCACGATCCTCAACTTCCGGCGCTTGTTGGAGAAACATGAATTGGCCGGCGGAATTTTGCAGGTCATCAACGGTTATCTGGGCGACCGTGGCCTGATGTTGCGCCACGGTACGGTGGTCGATGCGACGATCATTCATGCGCCGAGTTCGACCAAGAATAAAGACGGCAAACGCGACCCCGAAATGCATCAGACGAAGAAGGGGAACATGTATTTTTTCGGGATGAAAGCGCATATCGGCGTCGATGCCGAGTCGGGTTTGGTGCATAGCCTGGTGGGCACGGCGGCCAATGTGGCGGACGTGACGCAGGTCGAACAGTTGCTGCATGGCGAGGAATCATACGTGTCTGGCGATGCTGGTTACACCGGCGTGGACAAGCGTCCTGAGCATCAGAATCGCAAGATGATCTGGTCGATTGCCGCCCGGCCCAGCAGCTATAAAAAACACGCGAAAAAGAGTTTGATCGGGCGCCTGCGGCGCAAAATCGAATATGCGAAAGCACAAGTGCGGGCGAAGGTTGAGCATCCGTTCCGAGTGATCAAGCGTCAGTTTGGCTATACGAAAGTGCGCTTTCGCGGCCTGATGAAAAACACCGCGCAACAGGCCACGCTATTTGCCCTGTCGAACCTGTGGATGATGCGAAAACGACTGCTGGTCGCGGGAGAGGTGCGCCTGTAATGCGGGAAAAGCGCCTTGCAAAGGCGTCGCTCAAGGGTGAAACGATGAGTTAAGAACAGGAAAGGTCTGATTTCTGACCAGCCAGCGCTTTTTGAACCTCTACCAACGAGGGCATCAAAAATCGCTGACTACTTCAGACCTTCCTTAGAGGGTGTAGACAAAATAAAGTAAGCTGCTTGTCCCTTGCCTACACAGCATTGCACCATGCCTAAAACCG